>CAYSFT010000059.1:0-12350 GCA_964430755.1 uncultured Lachnospiraceae bacterium
CGCCCCTACAGAAGCCACGAAACAACACTTCACCAAAAGAAGCAATGAAGTCATTGAGCCGTCGATGCAATTGGCGGCGGAGAAACGGTTACAGCTAACGAAGCGAATCCGGAGCCGTCAGGCGGAGTTGAGAGTTTGCCCTCATCCGTCAAAGTTGCGAAGCAATCTTTTGCACCTATCCCCCAAGGGAAGGCTTTGAGTAACTTCGAGCAACAAAGCAAAGAAGCAATGAAGCCGCAGATGCCGGCGAAGCTGGCAGGAGAAACGGTCACAGCTGACAAAGCGAATCCGGAGCCGCAGGCGGAGTTGAGCGCGAATCGGGCGCGGCAAAGGAAAGGGGGAGAGTTCGAGAGGGGTGGAAACCTTCGCGCCGGCGTTGGTGTCCATCCCTCTCGAATGATACGATGATCGAAGCAGTGCACTTCGGGGAAATGCTTTCTTTCGTCTTTTGTGCGCAAAAGTAACTTTTATCCCCGAAATATAAAGATATATTAAATCTCTTCGTATTGCGCTTCGAATTTCGCGTAACTCGAGGGAAACAGGAACCAGCTCGCCGCAGGTTCCTACCCCCCTCGAGCTCCTCCCGCCCTCCTTGGCTGGTGCTCGGGTTGCGCTCAGCTCCGCCTACGGCTCCGGATTCGCTTTGTTAGCGGTAACCGTTTCTCCGCCGCCAGCTTCGTCGGCGGCTCTGTGACTTCATTGTTTCTTTTGCCGTTGTAACGCCGCTAACGCGGCTGAAGTTACTGATGAAAATAAAAAGGAGCCGTCGCAATGTGAAGTGACAGCTCCTATATTGTGTTAATCAGTTACATTCTGCAACCAGCGGACCTGCAAGCTCCTTAAGATAGAAGAGCTTACCGGGGAGAGTCGGGATGAATGTCGATGTGATGTTCATATCAGGACCGTAGTGGAGAGTTGTGAGGAAGCTCATACCCTGCCACTGCATACCTCTGCCGAGAAGTCCGTCGCATCCGCCGATGATGTAGTCAGCCTGGAGGAAAAGACCCGGGCCGATTGTGTTAGCGGTGCAGGGAACGAGAGTTGTACGGCTCTTGAAGCTGGTGAGTGCGTTCTGCTCGATGGTGAGCGGATGAAGCTTCGCGCCGATACGGTAAGGTGCCTTCTTCCATTCTTCAACGGAAGCATAGTCCTCTGCAAACTGAGGCTCCCAGAATGCGATGTGGCACATTCTTCCGATACCGAATACGAGAACGAGCTTTGCGCCCTCTGCCTTGAGTGCGGCGATCTTTTCGGGATATGTGGGAAGATTTGCCTTGGTTGCGAAGTTGCGCTGATTTTCGGGAACGGTCTTCTTGATCTTTCCGAAGAACGCCTGCTTCATGCTGTATTCGAACGATGCGGGGTTATCGTTAGAAAGGGTGTTGCCCTCTGCATCTGCCCACTCGTCCATGTTGAAGGTGTAAACGTGCGAGCAGTCAACGTCCCACTCATTGAGGAAGTATGATGCCCACTTGTACATACCCATAGGACCAACGGGGAGGATGATTGCGAGCTTTTCGCCCTTGTCTGCTGCATTCTTGATCTGGAGTGCGATCTCGTGTCCCATATAGGTGTCGAAATCGGAGAGCTCTGCACACTCAACGGGTGTGAAATCCTTGTGCCAGAAATCCTCTCTTGTGAGTCCCTTGTCGCAGCAAGCATCGATCTTTGCAAGATCCCATCCCTTCGGATAGAAGCCCTCGAGCAGGCTGCCCTTAACTGTAGATAAAAAATCCATGATATTTGTTCCTTTCTATGTAAATAAAATTTTTTACGGTAAGAGACGCTTGGTTATAACCTTAGGCCAAACAAGCTCTGCTATGAAGCCCTCCGCGTATTTGACGCCGCTCTGGATTCCGCGGAAACGCGAACAAGAGGTGACAAACTCTGCGAAGTCGATGCCGTCGTGGAAACGCATCCACTTGAGCTGGCTTTCGTGACATTCGAGCATCGCAATCTTGGTTTCAAGCTCGTCTGTGATGTCAACATATTCGGTCGGCTGGAACTGAAGTCCTGCGAGGTTATCCATATAATAGATCGGCACAACAGCCGCCTTGCCCTCACATCCGTAGTGGGGAACGCTTGCCGCGAAGGAAGCATCGAAAACAAGCTTTGAAACCTCTCTGTGGTCAGGCATATAGTCGTTAGGGCTGTGTGTGATGATGAAATCGGGCTGAACCTTTTTGATGAGATCAACGATCATGTCGCGCTGTTTTGTATTGCAGCCGTTCGGGAGAAGGTCACCGATGTCAAGGTTGATAACCTCAACGCCGATCATTGCACCTGCACGCTCTGCCTCTTTGGTTCTCATGTCGCGAAGCTCCTCGGGACCGATCTCCTCATGTCCCATATTACCGTTTGCAACATGGCAGGTCGTAACCTTGTCGCCGCGCTTTACGCATTTTGCAAGAGTTCCGGCGCACGAAATCTCAATGTCGTCCGGATGACATCCGATTGCGAGTACATTCATTTTGGAATCCTCCTTAATTTTTTAGATAATGATTGACTTTTGCTTAATTATATTGTACAATATTTTCATAAGAATGTATTTAACAGAAAATACAGAAAATTTATCAATTCTTCCGAAAGGGGACTGATGATGGCTTTTGAATTGCAACCGGTGCGCCGCGAAATCGTCATTGACGGCTTCAACAGCATCTATTATTTTGAATTTGACAAGAATTTTACCCATCTTCCCGAAAAGCACGATTTCTGGGAGCTTGTTTACGTTGACAGCGGCGAGATAACCGCCGTTACGGACGGTCTCGGTCAGACTTTGACGCAGGGACAGGTCATCTTCCACCGTCCGGGCGAGGTGCACGCTCACATCTCAAACAACCTCGTTCCGAACAATATGCTGGTCGTTTCATTCACGACGCAAAGCCCGGAAATGATGTTTTTTGAGGGCAAGGTCTTCTCGCTTCAAAAGCTCTCGAAAACGCTCCTGACTCTTTTCACAGGCGAGGCAAAAAATGCGCTTGAGGCGATCCCCAACCGCTACGAGGACAAGCGTCCGCTCGATTTTTCGCGTGCACCGTACGGCTCACTTCAGCTGCTTGAATGTTACCTGACCGAGTTTTTGCTGACGCTTCGCCGCGGTGATGAAACGGGCAGCCGTGTCGGTCACAGTGAAAGCTCACGTGCCATTGCGCAGAGCTCACTGCTTGAATTAATAATCGGTTACCTCAAAAGCAATATTTACGAAACGGTGACGATTTCGGATATATGCAGTCGGTTTTTCGTCGGTAAATCGCAGCTTTGCGGACTTTTTGCCGCAGGTGTCGGGATGAGTCCCATTGAATATTTCAATTCGCTGAAAATTGCCGAGGCGAAAAAATTACTGCGGCGTGAGGAGCTTTCGGTCAGCCGTATTTCCGATATGCTCGGGTATCTCAGTATACACACGTTTTCGCGTGCGTTCAAGCGTTACGTCGGCTTTTCCCCGACAGAATACCGAAAAAGCATCGGCGATCTTTGATAATATTTTCATTGAAAATAAAATAATTTACAAAAGGCTATTTATATTTATGATCTGATATGATAAAATAATATTAATATAATTACCCTCATCCGTAAAGTTGCGAAGCGAGACTGATGAGGGCACAGCAATGGAGGATATTATGGCTAAATACAGACGCGGCAGAATCAACGAGGAAATGGTCAAGGAGCTTGCTTCGATTCTGCGTGAAATCAAGGATCCGCGTGTCAGCGGCGCATTTGTCAGCGTTACGGCGGCGGACGTTACACCCGATCTTAAATTCGCAAAGATATATTTTTCGGTTATGGGCGGTGATAAGGCTGATGTCAAAAAAGGACTCAAGAGCGCATCGGGCTATATCAGAAAGCGTATTGCCGAAACGCTCAATCTCCGTCAGACGCCCGAGCTTTCGTTCGTCGAGGACGATTCAATCGAATACGGTGCACACATAAATTCACTCCTTAACAAGATCGAATTTACCGATATTATCGAAAATGAGGCAGAGGACGATGAGTGAGCTTTCAAATATCACCTTTTGTGAGGTCTGCGACAAGCTCGAAGCGGCTTCGTCGGTGGTTATACTCACGCATATGCGTCCCGATGCGGACACTCTCGGAAGCTCTTTTGCACTTCGTGAGCTGCTTCGCTCGCTCGGTAAGCGTGCAGAGGTTATAAACGGTGACGAGCTGCCGAAAAAGTTACGCTTTATTTTCGGTGTCGATTCGCTGCGCCCCGAGCTTTTACCTGACGGCTTCACGCCCGATCTTGTTGTTTCGGTGGATGTTTCCGCCGCGAAGCTGCTCGGTGAGCTTGAGGAAGAATGGACACCGAGGGTTGAGCTTGCGATTGATCATCATGTGCTCGGAACGCCCTTTGCAAAAAACACATACGTTGGTGACGTTGGTGCCTGCGGCGAGATAATACTCGATATTTACCGCGAATTCAAAGCACGCGGACGTGACCTTTTAAACCGTGCGGCGGCGACTGCGCTTTATGCGGCGATCTGCTCTGATACGGGAAGCTTCAAGTTTGAATCGGTCACGGATGAGACTCATATGCGTATTGCCGAGCTTCACCGCGTCGGTATCAATCACGCGGAGATAGCACGCCGTCTTTACGATTCGCGTCCCATTTCGCAGATAATGGCGACAAAAGCGGCACTTAACGCGCTTCACTTTTACTGCGGCGGCAAGCTTGCGGTTATCAATTTCACTCAGGCGATGATGGCAGAGGATAATCTCACACGTGAGGACATTGACGACATCATCACGCTGACACGCGGCATTGAGGGCGTTGAGGTTGGCATGAGCATCAAGCAGAATGCCGAGGATCTGACGCTTTTCAAGGTTTCGATGAGAAGCAACCGCGTTGCCGACGTTTCAAAGCTTTGTGCGATATTCGGCGGCGGCGGTCATGTTCGTGCAGGTGGCTGTACCGTCAATGCCTCTGACGAAAAAGAAGCTGAAAAAATGCTTGTTGCCGAGATAGAGCGTGAGCTTTGCGCACTCGAGGAGTCGGGTGCATTTGAAGGAGCGGATGAGCTATGACGGAGCCATCGGGAGTTATACTTATAAACAAGCCCGAGGGATTCACGTCCCACGACTGCGTTAATAAAATACGCCGCCTTTTTAACACGAAAAAGGTCGGTCACACGGGAACACTTGATCCTATGGCGACGGGTGTTCTGCCTATACTTATCGGACGTGCGGCAAAGGCGTCCGACCTGCTTGTTTGCGACGATAAGAAGTACCGCGCCGGTTTGCGCCTTGGCATCACGACTGACACCGAGGACACCACGGGAGTTGTATTGAGCGAATCGGGTGAGATTCCCGAGAGTGACACGGTATATGAAGCTTGCCGCGAATTTATCGGTGAGATTATGCAGGTGCCGCCGATGTATTCTGCGCTCAAGGTTGACGGGCAGAAGTTAGTTGATCTTGCAAGACGCGGCGTTACGGTTGAGCGCGAGGCGAGGGCTGTAACTATACATTCGCTCGAAGTTGAGGCGACCGAATCGCCATGTGATTACATACTGACGGTACACTGCTCAAAAGGCACGTACATTCGCACGCTTTGTGCAGACATTGGTGCAAGGCTCGGTTGCGGCGGCGCGATGAGCAGTCTTGTGCGGCTTGCAAGCGGTGGTTTTTCGCTTGATGAGTGTTACACGCTCGATGCGCTTGAAAAGATGGAATATGAGGAACGGTGCACGTTACTTCGCCCGGTGGAGTCGTTGTTTTCGACGCTTCCTGCGGTTAAGCTGCAGCCGTTTTTTGAGAAGCTTTCGCGAAGCGGCAACGAGATTTATCAGAAGAAGATTAAAACGGATTTTATAGTTGGTACACGAGTACGCCTTGTCGGCGCGGACGGTTTTTATGCGCTCGGCGAGGTACGTGGGTATCCCGACGGCAGTGCGATAAAGGTTATAAAGTTATTTTTGATTTGAGTTGGTGGCTTACTGTAAGCCCTGACCTTTGGGAGACAGGTGCAAAAGATTGCTGCGCAACTTTATGAAAGCCCTCATCCGTCTCGCTGCGCTCGACACCTTCCCCCAGGGGAAGGCTTTAATGTTGATTCCCGTCGCGAAATGAGATAAAGGTAGATTTTTTGAAATACAATCGTTATTTTGCCTTGCTGCTCAAAGTTGCCAAGAGCCTTCCCTTGGGGGAAGGTGGCACGCCAACGGCGTGACGGATGAGGGCTATCACGGATGAGGGCTATCACGGATGAGGGCTATCACGGATGAGGGCAACTCCGCAAGCAAGACAACCACATCAAAAGGAGAACCGCTATGTCATTCACCCTTACCACAGCCGAAAACGGCGTTAAATATATGCGCTCGGATATGCTTCCTGTACGACACGGGTTTGCAACGCGTATCGGCGGTGTCAGCACGCAGAGTCACACGTCATCGCTTAATCTTGCGTTTGGACGTGGGGACGATGAGCAGACGGTTATCGAGAATTTGCGTCTCTTTTCCGAGGCGGTCGGTGTCAGTGCCGAGAGTATCGTGAGCCGTCATCAGATACATTCCGCGCGTGTTGTTTGTGCCGATGAGGGAATGTGCGGCGAGGGTTATTTTCGTGACACTGATGCGGAATGTGACGGATATGTAACTAACCGCGTTGGTGTGACGCTCGGAGTCAAGACCGCCGACTGTGTGCCGATTCTTTTCTGTGACGCCGAGGCACGTGTTATCGGTGCGGTACACGCAGGCTGGAGAGGTACTGCTTCGGGAATTGCCGCCGAGTGTGTCCGTGCGATGTGCGGCCTTGGTGCAGATGCGGCAAATATCCGTGCGGCGATTGGCGCGGCGATACATTTTTGCTGCTATGAGGTTGGCGAGGATTTTCGCGAATCGGTCGTGGCGCTTGCAGGAGAAGATATGGCACGTGAGTTTATACGCGAATGTGACGGGAAGCTTCAAGCGGATATTGTCGGCATGAACCGCCGTATACTGCTTGAATCGGGACTTAATGAAAACAACATTGACATATGCGAAAAGTGTACCTGCTGTGAGCCGTCGCTTTTTTATTCTCACCGTTATTCACACGGAGTCCGCGGCACGATGCTTTCTGTAATTTCACTGTGACGCTTATGTGACGTATTCCGGAATATTTCGGGTATAATTACTACTATTATATATATGTTCAAGATTTATTCAAAATAATATGTTATACTTTTTCATGCCGACGTTATTTTGTCGGAATTTTCAAGGAAAATAATCACCAATATTTTTGGGGGGAAATAAATGGCAACGCAAACTATGATAGAGGTTAAAAACTTAGTCAAGCGCTTCGGCTCCAAATATGCGGTTGACGATTTGAGCTTCTCCATAGGCAAAGGAGAAATAATCGGCTTCCTCGGTCCGAACGGTGCAGGCAAATCCACAACGATGAATATGATAACGGGATATCTCTCGTCAACCTCGGGTACGGTTGAAATCTCGGGAGTTGACATTCTCGACAACCCTATGGGCGCAAAGAGAATGATCGGTTATCTTCCCGAACAGCCGCCGCTTTATCCCGACATGACGATCCGTGAATATCTTAACTTTGTTTACGATCTCAAGGGCTGTACGCTCAACCGCAAAAAGCATCTTGAGGAGATCTGTCAGATCGTTAAGATCTACGATGACTATAAGCGCGGCAGACTCATCAAAAATCTCTCAAAGGGTTACAAGCAGCGTGTCGGCATCGCCGAGGCACTCGTCGGCAATCCGCAGATAATCATTCTTGACGAGCCGACGATCGGTCTTGACCCGAAGGAGATCATCGAGATACGCACTCTTATCCGTGCGCTCGGCGAAAATCACACGGTCATTCTGTCAACACATATCCTCTCCGAGGTGCAGGCGGTCTGCAGCCGTATACTTATCATAAACAGAGGCAAGCTCGTTGCTGACGAAAAGATTGAAAACGCAGTGAATCTCCTCGGCGCAAACCGCAGACTGGATGCACGTATCTGCGGCGTACAGAGGGATGTGCTTCGCGTTTTGCGTGCGATTCCCGATATAACTCACGCTGACCTTATCGGTGAGCGCGAGGGCGACAGTTACCTTTATTCGCTCGAATCGAGCAGGGGCGTTGACATACGCAAATCTCTCTTTAACGCTCTTGCCGAGAATAATATGCCGCTTATCGGGCTTGCCGAGCAGAATACAAGCCTTGAGGATATCTTCATTTCACTTGTTGATAAGCAGTATTCTTTGCAGGAAAACAGAATGACAAAGCCGAAATATGAAATCAAAGCGGACATTAATGAAGCAAAGGAGGAAGAGAACTGATGCTTGCAATATTTAGGCGCGAACTTAGAAGCTATTTCACGTCGCCGATCGGTTACGTTTTCATCGCCGTATTCCTTGCCATTAACGCATTCCTCTTTTCGGCTATGACGTATGTTGGCCGTATAAGCGCAGACGTTGGCGGCTATTTCACATTTATTATATTCGCTTTCATAATAATCGCTCCCATGCTGACGATGAAGCTTTTCAGCGAGGAGAGAAAAACCCGTACAGAGCAGCTGCTGCTCACCTCACCCGTCAGCCTTTTTGGAATGGTGTTCGGTAAGTTCCTCGCCGCTTTTACGATGTTCGGCGGAACATTCATCGTGGGCAATATCATCAATTTCATGATCCTTTATTCTTACAGTACGCCAAATACGGCAGTCGTTTTCTCGAATATGCTCGGTGTACTTCTCATCGGTGCGGCGTTTATCGCCATCGGAGTTTTTGTTTCGGCGCTGACCGAAAATCAGATGGTTGCCGCGATCGCGACTATGGGAATCGTCCTTTTCATGCTGATGATACAGTTTGCGAACAGCTATATTGATTCTTACGTTATAAGAATGATACTCAGTTGGGTGTCGGTTTTCAGCCGCTTCTCAAATTTCGGTTACGGTATCATTGACCTTGCGTCACTCCTTTACTATTTCTCAATCTCATTTATTTTCCTTTTCCTGACGGTGCGTCTTTACGAAAAGCGCCGTTGGTCGTGATGGGAGGTGTACACTGTGAATCAGAAAAAATTAGCTGCTGCACGAAAATTCAAGTTCGGTGCGATCTCGGTGATGCTCTCACTTGTTGTCATTGCCGCGGTGGTTGTTGTTAACGTGATCTTTTCGGCGCTTGCTTATAAGGAAAACTGGTATGTCGACCTCACAAAGGACAAGCTTTACGAGCTTTCGGACGGCGGACGCGAGCTGCTTGACGGTATTGAAGCCGACATAACGGTACATTTCTGTGCGCCCTTTGATAAGCTTGAGGGCAACTATATGACAAATATGGTGCTGAATCTCACAAAAGAGATATGCGCGGAATATGACAATATTTCCTATGATTATATAGACATCAACAAAAACCCCTCGAAGCTTGACAAATATAAGTCCACCGAGGAAACGGTCTTCACCACGTCAACCGTTATCATCGAGAGCGCGGACGGTGCTTTCCGTGCGCTGAACATGGTTAATATGTTCTATTATAATGACGAGAGCTATTCTGATCCGTGGGCGTTCAACGGTGAGCTTCGTCTTATAACTGCGATGCTTCAGTGTGTGGAAAGCGACAGTCCGATTGCATATTTCACCAATACTCACGGCGAGGAGATATCCGCAGGCCTTGCGCAGGTCTTCACCGATGCAGGCTTCACGGTGCTTCCGATCGACCTTTCAAAGGATGAGATCGACGAGAATGCACGTGTTATCATAATTTCAGGCCCCAAGTACGATTTCGAGGGTATTTCCGAATATACCGCAGGTAAAAAATCCGAAATTGAAAAGATAGACGATTTTCTCGACAGCTTCGGAAGTATCATGGTGTTCATGGAGCCGGGGACTCAGGAGCTTCCCGAGCTTGAAACATTCCTCTCCGAATGGGGAATCGAATTTGACGATTCAAAGCTCAAGGATACAACAAATTCCGAGGGCGGAGATACATTCACCGTTGTCGGTAACTATTCTCTCGAGGAAACCCTCGGCGGACAGCTTGTGAGCGAGCTTATTTCAAGCGGAACTCCACCGAAAACCATCGTTAAGAATGTCCGTCCGATCAATATTCTCTGGGAGACGAACCCGAGCAGCGGTCGTCAGGCTTCTGCTGCGGTTTATTCGGCAGGTACGGCTGAACGTCATGCGGATGACGGCACTGTTGAGAATGGTATCTATCCTCTCGTCGTTGTCAGCCAGGAGGCGCGTTACATTGAGAACACTCCGCATCCGGCATACGTGTTTGCGGTCGGTTCAACCGAGTTTGCTTCCGATCAGGCGCTGAAGCCCTCGTATGCAAACAGTTACATCCTTTATACAATGATACGTGAAATGGGTAAAACGCAAGTTCCGATCGAGCTTGACCTCAAGGTGCTCGAATCGAATGACATCAGTATCACCACCGGTGCGTCACACACGTGGATGTGGATTACGGCTGTGGCGATCCCGGTTTGCGTTGCGGTTGTCGGATTTGTGGTTTATATCAGGAGAAAGCACGCATGATGGAAAATAATAACGATTTAAACCGAAAGGATTCAACGCTGTTCGGCTCCGAGGCAGAAAAGGGAAAAAAGCCGATAAAAAAGAAAAATTCGGCAAAAAAACAGCAGATTGCGATAATTGTTCTTGCAGCACTCGTGATCGTTTCTCTAGCTGTGTACTTTTTGGTGGTGTCGCCGTATTTGCGCCGCAGTGATGAAACCGATGAGCCGATCGAGCTTATCGAGGGTGAAGCACTCGGAACAAACGACACGATACTTCTTTACGACAGTGTTGAAAAGGAAGATATCTATAAAATTGAAGTAAACAACGAAAAAGGCGGTTACGGCTTCTTCTATAACGGAATAAGCAAGGAATTTTTCGTTGTTGGAAACACGTCTGCGCCGTATGACACCACGCTTTTCTCGTCGCTGACAACAAGCGTCGGACAGATGAGGGCGACCGAGCGTTTGCTTTCCGAATGTGACGATTACAGCGAATACGGTCTTGACGAAGCCCAGAACCCCGCAAGCTATACTTTGACCACACAGTCGGGAGAAGTGCACACCGTATATATCGGAAACAAGACTCCGACAGGACAGGGTTACTACGCACGTCACGCTGACAGATCAGCCGTATACATTGTCGGCACGGGCATCGGAAAGACAGTGTTTTCATCGCTTGAAGACATGATCACCCCGATTCTGACTCTCCCAATGGAGCAGAACGATTATTTCATGATCGACAAGTTCACGCTCATGCGCGGCAAGGACATTGCGCTTCAGATAACCTACCTTGACGAGGAAGAGCAAAAGGCAGCGGCGGCAATCACGGCATATAAGATGCTCGCACCGGCGAATTATTCGGTCAACAGCACAAATTATATTACGGCGCTTGAAACCCTGATGAATTTTATCGGTAAATCAACGCTCGTATATAAGCCGACGCCGGAGCAGTTAAGTGAGTACGGTATCAGTGAAGCGGCGTTCAGTATTCATTATACCTACGGCGGAATAGACCAATCTGTAATCTTCAGCGAGAAGAACGAAAACGGTAACTATTATGCGTATTCGCTGCTTTTTGACCTTATCACAGAGGTTGACGGCGAAAAGCTTGCATGGCTTGAATGGGATACAGTCAAATGGATTGACTATCCGGTGTTCATGATGAATATCAACGATATTAAGTCAATTAAGGTTGAAAGCGATACCGCAGTATACAACTTTGGGCTTGACGGCGTTGATAAAGAGCTGACCGTCACCGAACAAGAAAGTGGAACGACACCGGATGTGTCGCTGTTCAGAAAGTTCTACCATGTACTTCTGACGATACATATGCAGGATTATGTAAACGAGGATCTTGACACCGAGGCGATAGATACGCTTGTTGCAGGCGATAATCTCTATCTCACGCTGACGATAGAAACCCGAGCAGGTCAGGTAACCGTTTATAAATTCTATCCTTACTCAACACGTAGGGCATACTACACCGTAAACGGCGAGGGCGAATTTTACGTTCTTCGCGATAAGGTTACAAAGGTCATAACCGATGCCGAAAAGCTAATGGCAGGCGAGGTCATTGACCCCGAGGCGCACAGTTAATAAGAGGAAAGGGACTGTCTTTTGGCGACAGTTCCTTTTTTGAATTATGGCACAAATCTAACTTCAGCCGCGAAGCGGCGTTTCTGTGCTATATAAGAAATGAAGCACTTGAGCCGCCGACGAAGTTGGCAGGTGAAGCGGTCGCAGTTAACAAAGCGAATCCGGAGCCGTTAGGCGGAGTTGAGCGCGAATCGAGCGCAAGCAAGGAAAGGGGGAGAGCTCGAGAGGGGTGGAAAACTGCGCCAGCTGGTGTCCATCCCTCTCGAATGATACGATGTTCGAAGCAGTGCGCTTCGGGGAATTGCTTTCTT
>CAYSFT010000060.1:0-11721 GCA_964430755.1 uncultured Lachnospiraceae bacterium
ATTGTAAATTCTTTTTGTTTTTTTCATTGTCTACTTGACAGGGGGCACATCATAATCAAGGACAACCCATTTCTTGTTTATAAACTTATACACCCGAGTAAGCCGCGAAGCCGCCGTCAACAGGAACAACAACACCGTTGACAAAGCCCGAAGCCTTGTTGTCAACAAGCCAGAGAAGCGTACCGATAAGATCGTCAGTCTCACCGAAACGGTTCATCGGTGTGTGGTTGAGAATCTTCTCGGAGCGTGCGGTCAGAGAACCGTCGGGATTGAAGAGAAGCGCATGATTCTGATTAGTGCAGAAGAAGCCGGGAGCAATCGCGTTAACACGAATGCCAACCTTCGAGAAATGTACCGCAAGCCACTGTGTGAAGTTCGAAACAGCAGCCTTTGCGCCGGAGTATGCAGGAATCTTGGTGAGTGGGCTGAATGCGTTCATGCTCGATACGTTGAGAATAACGGTGTCGCCCTTCTTTGCCATGTCCTTTGCGAAAACCTGTGTCGGAAGAAGTGTTCCGAGGAAGTTCAAGTTGAAAACGAAACCGATTCCGTCGGGATCAAGGTCGAAGAATGTCTTAACATCCTCTGCTGTGCCCTCAAGATCCTCGGGGAAAAGATATTCCTTGGTGGTTGTGCCCTTGGGATTGTTACCGCCTGCACCGTTAAGAAGAATGTCAACAGTGCCGAACTTTGCGATGATCTCCTCGCGTGCCGCTTCGAGACTTGCCTTGTCGAGTACGTTTGCCGCAACTGCAATTGCTGTGCCGCCGTCAGCGGTGATCTCATCAGCAATCTTCTGTGCCGCTTCAAGGCGAAGGTCACAAACCGCAACCTTTGCGCCGCAAGCTGCAAGTGCTTTTGCAAATTCGGAGCAGAGTACACCGCCGCCGCCTGTTACGAGTGCGGTCTTGCCGGAAAGGTCAATTTGAAAAGGTAATTTCATGTTAGTATCTCCTTTTATAATAGATGTTACAATATTATTTTAACTCAAACTTCGCAAAAATGAAAGAGTTTTATTTAAACTTATCAAAATTTTTACGCAAATATAAAAATTCACACAGCATTGCGGGAAAATCGTATGTTTTCATGCGTTCGGACAGACTTTCAACGCTTGTCCATCATCGCCATGAGTCCCCGTGCAGTTGCATCAAGCGGCTCGTCTGCCACGGTAACCTCTCTGCCGATCGCCTCTGAAATGTAGTTGCCCATTCCCTCGGTCTGCGCGCCGCCGCCAACCAAGATGATACGGTCCGCAACCGAAATGTTCTCGCCGTGATGCGGCAGATTCTTGAGTATCGACGATATCACATTAACCGTGTCGTCTATGTGCGGCGTGCAGTCGTTAAGCAGCTCCCCTGCAGGGACACTGATACGCCTTGGCATACCCGTTGCCGTGTCAACACCAGAAAATTCGATCGGTGTCGGCTCGGGATCGACAAGCGAGAGCTTGTGCTTTGCTTCGCGCACGTCTGCCGGGGTAACATTCAGGCTGTAAGCTGAACGTATATACGCGACCATGGCATTGTCAGAAGCATCGCCTCCGCCGAGTACCGTCTCGGTGCGCAGTATCTCACCGCGGCGAATGTATGCCGCTTCAACCGAGCCTGCGCCAATATCGCATATCACCGTGCCGCCAAGATAATCGGGCTCTGTAAAGAGCGGCTCGGCTTCACATCCGATGTACGCCGCCAAAGCCGAGTCAACGAGCGTCACCTTACCTGTGTGACAGTCGCCGAAAGCGCGCATGAGAAGCTCACGGTTCCTTGCGCCAAAGCCCTGCTTGGTTGGAGCTATAATGTGCTTTTTCGCTCTTGGCGCGGCGGTTTCAAGCGCTCTGTCAAGTATTTCTGCGGCGAGGTTGAAATCGGTTAGGGTATTTTCAATTATCGGACGGCGGAGCGTTACAGTTCCCGGTGCACGTCCGTGTGTCAGCAGAGCCTCTGTACCGATGGCGATGACGTTACCGTGGGTGTCAACCGCCGCGATGTTTGGCTCTCTCAAAATTATTCCTTTGTCTTTCTGGCAGATTTCGATATTGCGTGTGCCGAAATCCACTCCGAGTGTTACAGCCATTTTAATCACCGTTTCTTTCCGATATAGTCACAGGCTTCAAGCCCGAATTCTTCTTCTAACATAGTGCGCAGACGTGCTATTGGTAAGCCGACCACGTTGTAATAATCGCCGTAAAGCTTGTCAACAAAGAAGCCGCCGAGTCCTTGTACCGCATACGAGCCTGCCTTGTCAAGAGGCTCACCGCTGTTTGCGTAAAACTCTGCGTCACGCTCGCTCACCTTGCCGAAAAGCACACGCGTCTCAACCGAATCGCTGACAGCGTGCTCGCGACCGTTTATTCTTCCAATGAGTGCAATACCCGAAAAAACCGAGTTTTCACGCTCCGAGAGGGACAAAAACGTCTCTTTTGCATCATCTCTGTCACGTGGTTTGCCGAGTATACGCTCGCCGCCCCAAACGACGGTGTCCGAGCCGATGACGATATAATCGCCCTCAAAATCATGTGCCTCTTTGACCGCCCTTGCTTTACGCATTGCAAGCTCGCAAACAAGCTCGTCGGGCGGCAGTTCACGCTCCACTGCTTCGTCACAGTCTGCAACGATAACTTCAAATTCCATGCCGAGCATATTGAGAAGCTCGCGACGTCTCGGAGACCCTGACGCCAAAATGAATTTCGGTGCCATTTTGTAATTATCCTCTTTCGTGGTAATTCTGAGTGTTATTTGTGATATTTTCCGCCTGCGGCAATGTTGAATGCGCGGTAAAGCTGTTCTGAAAGTATCACTCGCATAAGCTGATGCGGAAAGGTCATTTTCGAGATGGAAAGCTTCATGCGGCAGGCGTTTTTCACCTTGTCTGAAAGTCCGTCCGAGCCGCCGATTATAAGGCAGATATCGGAAAAGCCCTCGTTTGCGATGCCCGTCAGCTTCTCGGCAAATTCTTCACTTGAAAGCTGCTTTCCCTCAACGCAGAGTGCAATAAGATAAGCTCTCGACGGAAGTGCGGCAAGAATACGCTCACCCTCTTTTTCAAGCGCGGCAGATATCTCTGCACCGGACGGTTTTTCGGGTAAACGCTCGTCCTTTATTGATATATTGTTCACCGTGCAGTATGCGCCGAGTCTCTTTTCGTATTCGGCAATCGCATCGGTGAGATACTTTTCCTTAACCGTCCCAACGTGGACGATGTGTATATGTAACATTGACGTTACTCCTTGTGTGGATTTTGTGTAGCCCTCGTCCGTGAAGTTGCGAAGTGATCTTTTTTACCTTTCTCCCAAAGGGAAGGCGCCCTCTCCGTCTCACTTCGTTCGCCACCTCTCCCAGAGGGCGAGGCAAGCCCTCATCCGTAAAGTTGCAAAGCAATCTTTTACACCTTTCCCCCAAGGGAAGGCAAAGCCCTCATCCGTCTCGCTGCGCTCGCCACCTTCCCCCAAGGGAAGGCTTTGGGTAACTTTGAGCCGCAAAATAAAATTTGATGATATCTCAAAAAATTCCATTACATTTTCTTATTATACACAAATCAACTCAAAAGGCTTCCCTTGGGGGAAGCTGTCACGCTCTGCGTGACTGATGAGGGCAATCACCGGATGAGAGCTCCCCTCAAACTAACCTCGTCGGCACATTCGGCGATGCAACGCCGAGAAAAACATCCTTTTGATCAAGCGTGCAGAACGATGTCTGGTACGCAATTTCCGGCATATTGTTCTCCTCGCTGAGATGAGCTAAAAGTATACGCTTCGTTCCTGACGAAACAAGCCGTGATACAAACGCCGCCGCAGCCTCGTTCGAAAGATGACCGCAGGGCGAAAGTATACGCCGCTTCAGATCGTATGTGTATGGTCCGCAAAGCAGCATATTTTCATCGTGATTCGACTCAAGTATCACATTTTCACAGCCCGTCAGCGCATCCGAAACCTCGTCCGTGATGCAGCCGATGTCAGTCGCAAGCGCGAGAGTGTGCTCTGCCGTGCCGTCTGTAACAATGTAACCGACACTTGCGGCACTGTCGTGTGACGTTGCAAACGAGCGCACCGTAAGCGCGCCGACCTGCTCTGTGAAAAGCAGCGGATGTATCACTGAAACAGCCGCCATGTGTTCGGTCTTTGTGCCGCGCAGATATGCACGTGCCGACGGCTCGGTTATATGTATCGGTATTTTGTATTTTTTCGCAATTATTTCAAGCCCCGAAACGTGATCGGAATGTTCATGCGTTACAAATATCGCCTTGATGTTCGCAATATCCGAGCCGACAGATAAAAGCGCATCGCAAACACGCTTACAGCTGATACCTGCGTCGATGAGTATTTCATCCTCACCAAGCTTTACGTAAACCGAATTTCCCTTGGAGCTTGATGCCAGAGTGTAAACCGTAAAATCCATCACTTTCCACCGAATATCGCCGATATCGCGCCGCTGAAAAAGTCGCCGTAAAAAAGGTAAACGATATCGAAAAGTATCGAGAAAATGAACGGCAGAAGCACAAGCATCAGCTTTTTTGCCAGCTTTTTACGGCGGTTGAGCTTTTCGCAGATCTCCTCTATCTCATCTGGCTCTGCCATGCCTTCAAGCATATCGGGCGTTACCTCTTTGTGCGAAAATCCGCTGTTCAAAAAGATGATCGCGCAGACAAGTGCCGCCGTAATTATAAAATATATCGGCATTATTATCGGAACGCCGCCGATCGGGAGAAAATTCACTGTTATCAGCGTTTCATAAAGCACGAATGCCGCAAGCGTTGACAGCGCGATCAAAAGTGCACGTTTGACATTGAACGGCTTTTTTGCCTTAACCTCGACAGACACCGCGGCAGCGCTTTTCTTTTTCTTCTTTTTTGCCATTATTCTATTCTGATCGCGCCGTAGGGACGCACCTTGAGTACAGTTGTCGCGCCCTCACCGAACGCATTGTCGAGAGCCTTTTTGAACGTGGGAACATCCTCGTTTGCAACGAACGCTTGGATCGTACCTGCAAATCCGCCGCCGTGTACTCGCCATGCCGCTTTTTTACCTGCGAGCGTCATATCGGCAAGACAGAGCGCGAGGGAAAGTCCCTGCTCGTGTACATTTTTGACTGTGTAAACATTCTGCAGATATTTGAAGCTCGAATTGCCCGACTCCATAACGCCTGCAAAAAATGCGTCAAGATCGCCCGATTTGAGTGCGACGGTCTGCTTTGCAACGCGCTCGTTTTCGTTCTTGTAATGTATGGCACGCATGAGCGCACGGTCACCTGCGAAGCTGCGCAGTTCCTTGATGTTTTTAAGTATCTCTGCGGTCGAAACCTCGCGCAGTACGGGCTTTCCGAAATAGGATGCAACCTTTTTCATGTCAGCAGGAACGGATGCGTAATCCTCGTTGAGATCGGCATGGTTTCCGCCTGTGTTAACGATACAGAGATTGTAACCTGCGCCCGATAGGTCAAAGGGAAGTTTTTCGATAATGGGCTCTGACGGATTCTTGAAGTCGATCGCGACAAAACCGCCGACGGCACACGCAGTCTGATCCATAAGTCCGCTGGGCTTACCGAAGAACACGTTCTCCGAATACTGCGCGATCTTTGCGATCTCGGCGTTTTCAACCTCGCCGTTATTATAGAAGCCGTTCAGTATCAGTCCGACCATATCCTCAAACGCCGCCGAGGACGAAAGTCCCGAGCCCTTGAAAACATTCGAGGTGGTATAAGCGTCATAGCCGCCAACCTCATGGCCGTACTTGAGGAATCCCGAGCACATACCCGAGATGATTGATTTTGATGTATAGTAAAGCGACTCGTCAACGTGCGGATCGGCTATATCGACCTCATCAATCGGGAAGCCCTCGGATTTGATGTTGATGCGCATATCGTCACGCGGTGAAGCAGCGGCAATGATATCAAGGTCAATAGATGCCGCAAGGACCTTTCCGTAATTGTGGTCAGTATGATTGCCCGAAATCTCGCTTCTTCCCGCAACCGAGAAAAGTGAAACCTCGCGCTCAGCTCCGAAAAGCTTCTCAAATTCGGTAACTGCCTTTATATATCGTGCTTCCTGCGCTTTTATGTTTTCTGCGCCGTAAAGCTCGGTGAATATCGCGGTATATTTACCGCTCTCTATTGCTTTTACAAGTTCTTTTGAATTCATGGTGGTGTGTCCTTTCTTAGGTGGTGTGTGGTGGAATTGTTTGCGTATGGGAGGTACGGTCGCTTTTTGAAAAAAGCTCCGCAAAAACTTTATTGGACGCTACCGCTTCACGAGTGTTTGTGCAGCGCTTCGAAGGCGCTCTCGGTAGTCGGGGCCCGTCTCGCTCACGCTCCTCCGCGTTCGCTCACCTTCCCAACGACCGTATAGCAGTGACCGCTTCTATTGCAACATCTTTGGCGTTCTCTGCACAAAGTAACTTTTATGCAGGAAAGAATATTAATATGGTTGAACGAACGATTGTCGCTAAACGGTCGTTGGGATACCGAACGGAGGCGGAGGAGCCGGAGTGAGGAGGGTTCCCGACTACCGAGAGCGTCACCTCGGAGCGTTTATGCTAACGGCCTGTGAAGCGATAGCGTATATTAAAGTTTTTTGCCAGGCTTTTTTTCAAAAAAGCCGCGTACTCCTCTTTCACACAAACGCTTTCACTCTCTAACAACCGCACGTCTTGCAAGATCAAGTGCATGGCTTGCGCTGACAAAGCGGATATATTCGCGTGTGCCTCTTTCGCCGAGCGTGAGTTCGCGAACTTCCTCGAATCCGTCACATGAAACTCCGACGTATACGCGTCCGACCGGTTTTTCGGGAGTGCCTCCGGTTGGACCTGCGACGCCCGTTGTTGAGATTCCGATGTCCGCTCCGAACAACTCACGCACTCCGCGTGCCATTTGTAAGGCTGTGTCATATGAGACTGCGCCGTGCTTTTCGAGCGTTTCGTGGGATACGTCGAGGAACTTTTCTTTGATGCGGTTTGCGTATGTGACGATACTGCCGTCGATGACCGAGCTTGATCCGCTGACGTTCGTGATACGCTTTGCGATGTAACCGCCCGTACACGATTCTGCGGCGGCGACAGTTTTACCCTGCTTTATGAGCTCACTTACAAGTGCCGCTTCAAGCGAGCCTGCGTCGATACCGTATATGAAATCACCGACCTCGGTTTCGCGGATCTTTGCGATCATTTCATCGCACATTACCGAGCACTCTGCTTCATTATCGCCCGATGCGGTGACACGGAGCTGTACCTCGCCGTCCTTGGCATACGGTGCGAGTGTCGGATTTTTTGAAGTTAACATAATGTCCTTTAAGACTGTTTCGACCTTGGATTCGCCCATGCCGAAGATGTTGACGGTTTTTGAGAGAAGTGTACGCTCCGAGAATTTTTTCAGATAAGGAGTTACTACCTCGTCAAACATCGGTTCAAGCTCGCGTGGGGGACCGGGCAGCATTATGATGATCTTGCCCTTTTCCTCGTCCTCAATTGCAAGTCCCGGTGCTGTGCCGTAATCGTTTTTTAAGACGACCGCACCCTCGGGCATTAACGCCTGCTTTTTGTTGTTTTCGGTCATCGTGAGTCCGCGGCTCTCAAATCTCGCACGCATACGCTCAAGGCTTTCCTCGTGAAGATACATCGAGCGTCCCATAAGCCTTGCCGCGGTTTCCTTGGTGAGGTCATCGTATGTCGGGCCGAGTCCTCCGGTGAGGATAACAAGGTCACTTCGTTCGAGCGCGAGTGTGAGCGCTTCCTCGAGACGCTCGGGATTGTCACCGACGACGCCCTGATGGTAAAGATTGATACCGAGTGCGGCAAGTCCGCGTGCGACATAAGCGGCATCGGTGTTAACGATATCGCCGAGCAGGAGTTCAGTTCCGACCGATAGGATTTCGGAATTTTTGATTTTTATCATGATAACATCCCCATAATGTATTTAATTACGAAAATTACAAACAGATGCAGCGGATAGAAAATATAAAAGGCATATTTGAAGCCGAACTTTCCTCGTTCACCGTTATAGAAGAAGATTGGTATAAGAGCGAACAGGGAATAAAACTGTATTTTGCCCGAGACACGCGAGAGAAGCACGAGCCCGACGGCGAAAGCGGCAACTTTCAGTATTTTCTTCTTTGGAACAAAGGCAAGCAGAGGGAGGATTATGCCGAAATAACCGTAATCGAATGCGACTCCGATTCTCGGAAGAATCATAGTAACCGTCGGATATAAAAGTGGCACAAGCACTATTGGAAGCGCAAGGAAGCGCTTATCCTTCATTGCGATATCGGTTATGTAAATAAGCAGAATCGAGACGGAGAAGGTCATGAGGATATTAAGCTTTGTCTCGCCTCCGATAAACATGACTGTCTGGCAAAAAGCACCGAGGAGAAAGACCTCTGAAAAGTGGCGCGGTTTATTTTTTGTGTAACGGCATCCCTCGGCGATAAGATACGCGAATATCGGCATCGCCAACCGTCCGACGATACGAAAAGATATCTCGGTCGGGAACAGATGAACACCCACGTGGTCGATAAGCATGGTGACCATTGCTATGACCTTTAACATATTCGAGGTGAGAAATCCCTTTTTGAAAAGATCAAGACTCATACTGCTTCTCCTTTTGTAAATTCCGTCGCAGATGGAAATAGGCATCCGTCGTCGGGGAATCCGTGACAGTGCCTACGTCCTTATCTTAAAATTTATTATTTGCCCTCGTAAAGGGGATATTTATCACAGATTTTGGTAACCTCTGCACGGATATAATCTGCGGAGTTTTCAAAATCGGTTGCTGCAAGCTTGATGAGATGAGCGATAACCTTCATGTCGTCCTCTTTGAGTCCGCGCGAGGTGACTGCAGGTGTACCGATACGAACGCCGCTGGTTACGAACGGAGATTCGGGATCGTTCGGGATAGCGTTCTTGTTAACGGTGATATAAACCTCGTCGAGCTGCTTTTCGAGCTGTTTGCCGGTGATACCCATTGAACGCAGGTCAAGCAGCATGAGATGGTTGTCCGTGCCGCCGGAAACGAGATCGAAGCCCTCTGCAACGAGTGCATCTGCGAGCGCCTTTGCATTCTTGACGATCTGCTCCTGGTATGCCTTGAATTCGGGCTTAAGAGCTTCGCCGAAGCAGACTGCCTTGGATGCGATAACGTGCATGAGCGGGCCGCCCTGTGTTCCGGGGAATACAGCCTTGTTTATAGCCTTTGCAAGCTCCTCACGGCAGAGGATCATACCGCCTCTCGGGCCGCGGAGAGTCTTATGTGTGGTGGTTGTAACGATATCAGCGTACGGAACGGGACTCGGATGGAGACCTGCAGCAACGAGACCTGCGATGTGTGCCATATCAACCATGAGATATGCGCCGACGCTCTTTGCGATCTCGGAAAGACGCTTGAAGTCGATGATTCTCGGATATGCGGAAGCACCTGCAACGATCAGCTTCGGCTTATTTTCTTTGGCAAGAAATTCAACCTTGTCGTAATCGATTCTGCCGTCATCCTCAACGCCGTAAGGAACGAAATTGTAAAGAAGACCGGAAATGTTTACGGGGCTGCCGTGAGTCAAGTGACCGCCGTGTGCAAGATTCATACCGAGAACGGTGTCGCCGGGCTGGAGAAGAGCGATGTAAACTGCGGTGTTAGCCTGTGCACCGGAGTGAGGCTGTACGTTCGCGTGTTCAGCACCGAAAAGCTTGCAGGCGCGCTCGATTGCGATGTTCTCTGCGATGTCAACGCACTCGCATCCGCCGTAGTAACGCTTGCCGGGATAACCCTCGGCGTATTTATTTGTAAGCACAGTGCCCATAGCAGCCATAACTGCAGGGGAAACGACGTTCTCGGAGGCGATAAGCTCAAGACCTCTCTGCTGACGTGCGTATTCCTTTTCGATAGCTTCGCCGATTTCGGCATCGTACTCCTTGATAAAGCTCATGTTTTCCTTAACCATGTTTTTGTGTCTCCTTGTAGATTCTATTATAATTATACTCTATAACAAATATTATACAATATATTATCGAAAATTACAATAAGTATTTTGTAAATATTCTGGCAAATTAACGCTCACTTTTGTTGCAAAATGCGAATAAATTTGAAATTGTGAAATCGCAAACTGTGCAATGCACAAAAAATCATGAAATTTTTGTCGAAAATGTAAAATTTCAATTTTTTTGCGTAAAATTCGCTGTGAGGTATTGACAGAAACCACAAAATCATGGTATCATATTAGTGTCACATTAGCCAATATGTAATTTACAACAAAGCCGCCATGTAAAAGTGCACGGTCTTGTTGTTTGTTGATTTTTTGTGACCTAACGAGCGTATGCGTCTTTTCGCGCGCAGACAGGTGGAGGACAGGAAAACGGCGAAGATAACACTGATAACTTCATGCAAGGGCGGAGTTGGCAAATCCACCGTTTCGGCAAATCTTGCAATGTCACTTGCCGGGCTCGGCAAAAAGGTGCTCCTTTGCGATTGCGATTTTGATATGCGCTGTCTCGACCTTATGCTCGGAGTTGAAAACGATGTAATGTACGATCTTTACGATGCTGCAAAGGGACGTGCCGACATATCGCGTGTACTGCTGCATGATGAGCGTTCCGCGAATCTTTGGTTTGCGGCGGCGCCTTACAAGGGTGGACGTGAGATCACGGCAGACGAATTTGCAAAGGTTATTTCGGATGCGATCGCCCAAGAGGCGTTTGATTATGTACTGCTCGACACACCGGGTTCGCTTGGCGTGCCTGCAATTCTTGAATCGGGCATTGTTGAAAACGCGGTGATCGTCGCGTCACATCAGCCGTCAACGATACGTGCGGCAGGTCAGACGGGTGAGGAGCTTGCAAAAAACAACATAACGAATCAACGTCTGCTAATAAACAGCTTTGATTTTGAAGCGGCTCTGACGGGAGATCGTCCCGGTATAAATGAGATAATAGACAGATCGTTCATACAGCTCTGCGGTATTGTTCCGTATGAGCGCGGACTGATGCTCGGTGCGGAAACGGGTAAGCTTGCCTGTGAACTTAAAAATTCAAATGCCAATGCTGCGTTTATAAACATCGCGCGTCGGCTTGAGGGAGAAAACGGGCCGCTTTTCAGCGGTTTCAAGGGGCTTAAAACAAAGGTGCAGATAATGCGCTTGCTCGGAAGAGAATAAGTCGTAACGACGAAGATTTCGGATCATCTATGAAAGGGAGATACAAATGGAAATAGCTATTATTGCCGATGACAAAAAGAAGGAATTAATGACACAGTTCTGTATCGCATACTGCGGTATTCTCTGCAAACACAATCTCTGTGCCACAGGCATCACGGGTAAATATATATCCGAAGCCACAGGCCTTAACATAGAACGACTGCTTGCCGGCTCCCAGGGCGGAACACAGCAGATCACCTCTCGCCTTGCCTATAACGAAATTGATCTTCTCATCTATTTCCGTGATACATCCAAAGATGTGGTGTTCAACGAGGAGGAGCATAACCTGCTTCGTATGTGCGATGTTTACAACGTTCCGGTTGCAACGAATATCGCGACAGCGGAGGTGCTTGTCTGCGCGCTTGACACGGGCGGACTTGACTGGCGAGAGATAGTTAATCCGAAGTCGGATTACAACCGCAGATAAAGATAAATAAACACGAACGGTGCCACCAAAAACGGCACCGTTTTTTTGCGTCAACTAACTTCAGCCGCGAAGCGGCGTTGGTGCGGCAAAGGAACAATGAAGGTGAAAGCGGGGCGTCGAGGACGTCGCCC
>CAYSFT010000061.1:0-11515 GCA_964430755.1 uncultured Lachnospiraceae bacterium
CCTCCGCCTCCGCTCGGTATCCCAACGACCGCATAACGGTCACCGTTTCTGCTGCCACATCTTTGGCGTTTTTTGCAATAAGTTACTTAAAGCCTCGCCCTTTGGGAGATAGGTGGAAAAGATTGCTGCGCAACTTTTTCAAAGCGAGCCGGAGAGGGTGCCTTCTCCGGTGGGAGAAGGTGTCGCCGATAGGCGACGGATGAGGTGTCATTTCTGTACCACTCCGTACAGGTTTTCCACAGCTCGAACAATCGTTTGTGGAAAATGTAACAATCACTCTTGTAAAACCTGATTATCGGCTTCACACCTGACTTTTTCACCTTTTCGACGTTTATTTTACAAAGTTTTTACATAAAGTTTTCCACAGGCTTGGATGCCCTATGTGGAAAAGTCTGAAAGTGGTTTTACCGTGGGAAATTTTCCTGTTGATAAGTTGTTTTTATATGTCAAGATTTGTCGCATAAACTGCGTTCTGTTCAATGAACTCACGGCGAGGCTCAACGTTATCGCCCATCAGTATTGAGAACATTTCGTCGCAGGCGATCGCGTCTTCGACTGTAACCTTGAGAAGTGTACGCTGCTCCGGGTCCATTGTTGTTTCCCAGAGCTGTTCGGGGTTCATTTCACCAAGACCTTTATAGCGGCTTGTCTTTGTTCCCGTTTCACCGATCTCGGCGAGTATTGCGTCGCGCTCGGCGTCACTGAATGCGTAATGGTTTTTCTTGCCTTTGGTTATCTTATAAAGCGGCGGCTGTGCGAGGAAAATGTGACCGTCCTCAATGAGCTGCTTCATATGGCGGAAGAAGAAGGTTAAGAGAAGTATTCTGATGTGCGATCCGTCAACGTCCGCATCGGCCATGATAATTATTTTGCCGTAACGGAGCTTTGCGATGTCAAATTCTTCGCCGATACCGCAGCCGAGTGCCTGGATGATCGGTATGAGTGACGTATTTGAATAGACCTTATCGAGACGGCTCTTTTCGACGTTGAGCACTTTACCGCGCAGAGGAAGTATCGCCTGGAAACGGCTGTTACGTCCGCTCTTTGCCGAACCTCCCGCGGAGTCTCCCTCGACTAAATAAAGCTCTGTGAGCTCCACACTCTTCTCCTGACAGTCGGAAAGCTTACCGGGCAGGCTTGTACCCTCAAAGACGCCTTTGCGTCTTGTAGCCTCTCTGGCGTTGCGTGCGGCTTCACGTGCTCTTGCGGCTGCGAGTGCTTTTTCGAGTATCGCCTTTGCGGTTGTCGGGTGTTCCTCGAAATATTCCGCAAGCTTGTCTCTCATAAGTCCGGAAACGAGAGTTCTCATTTCGGAGTTACCGAGCTTTGCCTTTGTCTGACTCTCAAATTGTGCATCTGTCAACTTAACGCTGATTATTGCACAAAGTCCCTCACGTGTATCTTCGCCCGTCAGCTTTTCGTCCGCTTTGAGCATACCGTTTTTATGTGCGTAATCGTTGAGTACGCTCAAAAGTGACTGCTTGAAGCCGGTTTCATGTGTACCGCCCTCGATTGTGTGCATATTATTGGCGAACGACATTATCGTTTCAACATAGCTTTCGTTATATTGGAGCGCGATTTCGGCGATGGAGTCGTCCTTGTCTGCCTTCATATAGATAACATCGGGATGAATCGTTGCATAGTGGCGTTTAGCGTTAAGATGCTCAACAAAGCTCTTGATACCGCCCTCATAACAAAGTTCAACCTCGGCAGGGCCGTATCTCTTTGCGATATTCTCCTGTGCTTCCTCTTCACCGTCGGCAGCGGTATCCGCCTGTGTTTCGGAAGTATTTTCTTCTGCTTCAATAGCTTCTTCTGTAATTTCACTGCCGCGCTCGTCACGCAGAATGATTTTAACGCCTGCATTGAGGAACGCCTGCTCACGAAGACGCTTTTCAACAGTCTCATAATCGAGAACAATCTCCTCAAATATAGTGGGATCAGGCTGGAAGCGGACATAAAGACCGTGTTCCCCGTTTGAAGAGCCCTCGTTCTTGAATGGACGCGCAACCTTACCGTGTTCAAAACGTTCGGTATACTTCACGCCCTCGTTACAGTTTTCAATCTCAACCCATTCGGAAAGAGCGTTTACGACAGATGCACCAACACCGTGCAGACCACCGGCAATCTTATATCCCTCGCCGCCGAATTTACCTCCGGCATGAAGTACGGTAAATACGACCTCAAGCGTTGGTATACCTTTTTTCGGATGCATACCGCCGGGAACACCGCGTCCGTTATCGCGCACGGATACGCTGTTATCCTTATGCAGAGTTACGATGATTTTTTCGCAGTAACCGGCGAGAGCCTCGTCGATTGAGTTATCGACTATCTCATAAACGAGATGATGTAAACCGCGAATTGAAGTTGAGCCAATATACATACCGGGACGTTTTCTGACCGCTTCAAGTCCCTCAAGCACCTGTATTTGACTGTCGTCGTAGCTGTTTTTAACTTGTTCTGACATTTTTACCTCTTTATTTTTGAGCCCGATGGGCTTATTGCCTTATTCTTTAATTCCGCTGTTTATCCGCCCGAGCAATGCAGAGGTGGATATTTGGGAAACGTAAACTTTATCTTTTTTATTTTTATCTGATGTAACTATAAATGACTTAGGAATTTCTTCTTTTATGTTTATCATACGGCTTTCTTTTTCTGCAAGACGCAGATATTCACGGGTTGGCGTACCTATTGTTGCCGTGTCCATATCGAAAATACCGATTATGTCGCGCGTGCGTATTATTCGGTTGTTGCCTGCGTGTACGTACATATTTTTTCCTTTTTTAAGTTACTCTTTGTTGGGATGGGGATAGATTGATGTTATCGAAGTATAGTGCTTCGATTTTCGTATCATTCGAGAGATGGGACACCAGCTGGCGCAGGTTTCTCATCCCTCGAGCACCCTGTCTTCCTTGCCTGCGCTCGGTTCGCGCTCAACTCCGCTTGACGGCTCCGGATTCGCTTCGTTTGCTGTAACCGTTTGTACGCCGCCAGCTTCGTCGGCGGCTCTGTGGCTTCATTGCCTCTTTGACGGCGCAAACTAACTTTAGCCTTCTCCGGTAGTAGAGAGGTGTAAAAGATTGCTTCGCAACTTTTCCGGATGAAGCATATTATGCAGTGAACGCCAAAGATGTGATGAGATAAGCGGTGACCACTATGCGGTCGTTGGGTAGCGAAGCGGCGGCGTGGGAGTGAATGGCTGCCGGTGGCAGGCAGAGCCACGCCGTGACCGAGCCGCAGCGAGACCCGAACGGAGGCGGAGGAGCCGAAGTGAGGCGGGCCCCGACTACCGAGAGCGTTTTCGGAGGGTTTATGCGAAAACTTTGTGAAGCGATAGCGTCATTAAAGTTTTTTGCCAGTATGCTTTTAGCATATCGCTTCGCGAATGCCTCAAAAAAGCCGCGTTTCTCCTATACGCAATATCTCCCATCATCCACCTTGATAAACCGCACATCAGCTTCAACCGGCGGCGGAGTACAGGTTGTCATAATAACCTGACGTTCTCCGAGTCTTGAAAGCAGAAATTTTTGTCTGTTCACATCAAGCTCGGAAAGCACATCATCAAACAGAAACACCGGATATTCACCCGAGTATTCATTTGAAATCTCACCCTCACCAAGCTTCATTGCAAGTGCAAGAGAACGCTGCTGTCCCTGCGACGCAAACTGTCTCGCTTCCTTTGAATCGAGATATATCTCAATATCATCCTTGTGTGAGCCGTAAAGCGTTACACCGGCAGCAATTTCGCGTGGCGTATTCGTTGTAAGCAACCGAAAATAATTCTCGTATGCTTCTGCTTCGGATAACTGTTCGGTTATTTTTAAACTGTTTTTATAAACAAGACTCGGAACTTCACGGTATTCTTCACCGCTGTTTTTTGAAAGCTCCTCAAAAAATACCTTTACAAACCCCGATAATTTTTCTATATATTCAAACCGTGTACGGTAAATAAACGCCGATTCTCGCGCTAACTGCTCCGAATAAACCTCAAGTAAGCTCTCGTCAGCAATACCGTCCGATATCTGCTTTAGGAGTGCATTTCTCTGGGTGAGTATTTTTGTAAACCTTTGCAGTGACTTCAAATACACCGGCTTCAATTGACATATCGCAATATCAAGAAACGAACGTCTCTCTGCCGGTCCTGCTTTAACGATCGCCAAATGCTCGGGACAAAACAAAACCGCTCTGAATATTCCGATAAGCTCGGATATCCTTGATAATGTCACGCCGTTCTTTTTACATTCACGTCTTTTTGCAATTTCACCGTTGTATGCTTTAAAATATAACTCCTGCTCTCGCTCACAGTCTTCCATCAAAAGTGACGCTTCGAAAAAGCTCTCGCCGAACTTCACCATATCACGCTCGCGCGAGGTACGGAAGCTCTTACCCGACGCCATCAAATATATTCCCTCAAGCGCATTTGTTTTTCCCTCGGCATTGTTGCCGATAAGGACATTAACACCGGGCGAAAACTCAATTTCTGCTTCACTTATATTGCGAAAGTTACGGTAAATTACCCGTTTAGCAATCATTTGAGCTTACAAGGAAGAACGAGGAAGATAAATTTATCGTTTTCATCCTTTTCAAGCGGCTCGATCACCATACTGATATTAGGCGATGAAAGCGAAAGACGAAGCTTATCACACATTGAAGCTTTAAGTGCATCTGTGAGATAACGGCAATTGAAGCCGATCTCAATTTCACCGCCCTCATGCGAGGTAACGATCTCGTCGCGTACCTTACCGTTCACCGAAACAGATGTAATTTCAAGTCTGTTTTCATAGAAATGGCAACGTGCAAGAGATTTGTTTTTGCCTGCCGCATCGTCGGTAACAAGCGAAGCACGGTTGAGCGCACCCTCGAATATTTCTGTATCAATATCAACGAAGATAGTGCTGTTTTTGGGAATAATACGCTCATAATCAATGTAATCACCGTCAATGAGACGCGAGAAAAATACAGTGTCACGCTTTTCAAAACGGAAGATAACCTGTTTTCTCGAAATATTTATGCTTACGTCCTCATCCGGCTCGTTAAGAAGCTTTACAACCTCAGTGAGTGTTCTTCCCGGTATAATAAAGGAAGTGTCAAGCTCGGCATCGGAGGTATTTTCAAGCTCACATACCTTTTCACGTATCGCAAGACGGAAGCTGTCACAACCGACTGTCGTTATACGGTTACCCTTTAATTTAAAGTAAGCACCGTTGAATGTTGGACGTGCATCGTTCTGTGCGACTGCGAAAAGAGTTTGGGTGATCATATTCTTCATATCGCCCTGCTTTATAATGAAGCCTTTTCTGTTTGAAATATCTGGGATAGTCGGATATTCCTTTGGATCAATTGCGTTAAGCTCAAATTCCGAGCTTCCGCAGGATAACTTTGCTCTGTAATATTCGTTAACCTCAAGCTCTATCATTCCTGCAGGCATAAGTCTTATTATCGAATTAAGACTCTGTGCGTTTATGATACATGAACCCGGCTCAACAATTTCTGCATCAATTTCAATTCTCATACCCTTTTCAAGGTCATATGAAGTGAGAACAACTTTATCTTCCTCACAGGTTATAAGTATACCCTCAACCGAGGAAATAGTATTTTTAGTTGAAACACAGTATATTGCATTGCTCACTGCGTCCTGAATTATCGGGCGGCTGAATCTTATTTTCATAACAAGCACCTCTTGATTTTTATTTTTTATTTTATATTAGCTGTTGTTTTTAGGCTCCCTCTTTGAGGGAAGAGATGTAAAAGATTGCTTCGCAACTTTGATTGAGGGAGTTGATTCTATAATTTTGGAAACTCCTTCCGTCACGGCGTTTCGCCGTGCCACCTCCCTCAAAGAGGGAGGCAAAGTTAGCGTGATATCATTTTTATTTTGATCAAAATCTTTTATATAAAAATATATTCTTTTTTATTTTTAGTAGTAGTAGTAGGGACTGTCAAAAATGTGAACAACCTTAAAAATCCCTTTAATATTGGTATTTTTTCTTAAAAACTCTCAAAATTTCATGTTGAAAGAAATCGGAAATATGTTTATAAAATTTTGCATTGTTTTCGCCGATTATTTTTCTGTGGAGAAATGTGGATAAAAACCTGTTTAAATGTGAAAAGAGCTGTTGAAGAATTTTTTATTCTTTACCGATACAAAAATCCGTGTTGAAAACAGATATGTTAAAAAGCTTTCCAAAACTGAATTTTTATGTAGTTTCAAACATCCTGTTTAAAAGGTTATCAACTGTGAATATGTTTGACTTAAAAGTAAAATAAAGAATAACAGTAAACTTTTCCACATTCTTTTCAACAAACTGTTTAAAATATGTTAAACTCCTGTTTAAAAGAGACTTAACTCCGCAGTTCCTTTAAAAGCTCGTTAACGTCATTATCAATCTGGGTATTCGCGCCGAGCTGCTTTTCAACGACTTTGAGCGATGACATCACGGTCGCATGGTCACGCTTTAACATCTTTCCGATCTGCGGAAGCGAAAGATTTGTCAGCTTTCTTGTTAAGTAAATTGATATATGACGTGCGTTTGCAATTTCGCGTGTACGCTTCGTTCCTCTTATGTCTTCAACCGGTATACCGTATTTTTTTGAAACGGTGTCGATTATACGGTCAATGGTCGTTTCGGGAGATTCGTTAACGGTTATAAGATCGGCGATTGAGTTCTTCGCAAGCTCAACGGTTATCGGTGCACCTGTGAGTATGCTGAGTGCACCGAGCTTTTTGATAGCTCCCTCGATTTGACGAATGTTACTCTTTAAATTCTCGGCAAGATAATTTACAACCTCAATATCAAGGCTGATATTTATAGACGCTGCCTTTTTCTGAATTATAGCTGCACGAAGATCGGCATCCGGCGGCTGTATATCTGCGTGAATACCCCATTCAAAACGGGTTTTAAGCCTGTCCTCAAGAGTTTTGATATCCTTTGCCGGACGGTCTGAGGTGAGAATTATCTGTTTGTGATCCTCATAAAGCGCGTTGAACGTATGGAAAAATTCTTCTTGGGTTGAGGTTCTTCCGGCGATGAACTGTATATCGTCTATAAGAAGTACATCCGCTGTGCGGTATTTTTCACGGAAAAGCTCCGGTGTCTTTTTTGAAAGACTTTCAATCAGCTCACTTGTGAACTGTTCGCCCTTTACGTAAACGATTTTAAGCTCGGGACGTGTCATTTTCAGCTGATTTATTATAGCATAAAGCAAATGAGTTTTTCCGAGTCCGCTCGGGCCGTAAATGAAAAGCGGATTATATTCGGAGGTCATTTCCTCTCTGTTATTAAGGCAGGCAGGCTCATTTGCAACTGCAACCGATGCCGCGTGTGCAAATTTATTGGATTGACCGACGATGAAATTATCGAAGGTGTATTCGCCGTGAGATCCGGCAACGATTCTTTTTCTCGGTGCTTCCCCTATTCCTATATCCTGACTGTCAGTTTCTTCAATCACAGTCGGAGCAATGACAGTATCGGCAAGGTTAACAGTTTCTCTCGGGTTTTTGGAATCGCGCACGTACATTGAATATTCAATCGGATCAACGCTCTTGTCAACGATAATAACCTCAACGGAAAATCCGACAATCTTTTCAAGAGCTTCGGCAATTGAATCGGCGTACTTATTTTTTATAATTTTATATTTATAGGGCATATCGCAAACAATGACTGCCTGCGTATCTGTTAAATCGAAGAGCTTAAGTGAGGTGAACCAGAGATCGGCGATGGTCTGACCGAATTTTAAGTTTAATTCACCAAGCGCAAGAGTCCATATATCATTTAGTGACTGCATTTTTATGTCCTTTCGTTTTTTATTATTTAAAATAGATTATAGACGGGTTGTCGAGGACGTCGACCCCTACAAATTGAGGTTTGATTTAATAGATGGGATGTCGAGGATGTAGTCCCATTCAAATGAGGGGTTATATTAGAAAAATCGTGATATTTTGAATATTCATATTTAAAACCAAGAAGATTATCAGAAAAAATGTCTGCAAAATGTAGGGGTCGACGTCCTCGACGACCCGCTGCGTTCCTAATAGAAATACTAATATTTTATAATAATTAATATATATATAAATATATTATACCACAAAAAGATTAAAATTTCAAGTCTTTTGCCAATAAAAGTGGTACACAAGCGAAGATTTTTTTACTTATTATAAAAAGTTTTTTTAAAAAAGTCCTTGACAAAACATTCTTGATTGTGTATAATATTAGGTGCTATGTGTGAATTTATATTCATTTTCGAAATATAAAGCATAATTTCATCGCAAACGATGATAGTTTCCGTTAATGTTAAGGAGGTGTAAGAATGCTTAGAACTTACCAGCCTAAGAAGCGTCAGAGAAAGGTTGAGCATGGCTTCAGAAAGAGAATGAGAACCGCTGACGGAAGAAAGGTACTCAAGAGAAGACGCGCTAAGGGCAGAAAGAGACTTACCTATTAATCTCTGCTTTTTTCAACTGACATCGGTACAACCCGATATTTATATGTAGCCGGGTTGTACTTTGATTGTGTCTGCAATTAAACCGCCGGAGTTGTCGGGTAAATATCCCGTATTTCGGGGGTTTTTATTGTATTTACAGAAAATTATAAAAAATTTACATTCCTCTGTTTGAATGTAACCGAAAAGAGGATATAATATGATATGAAGCTGCATGCCATCACGGAAAATCACTTATATTCAAAAGCGTATGCCCGCGGAAAAAAATTCGTGGGACGGTTTGTTGTTGTCTATACGCTTCCCGATTACGCCGCTTCAAAGCTCGCTAAAGCCAATCCGGAAAAGGAAAAAATAAACCGCGTCGGTATAACCGTAACAAAAAAGCTCGGCAGTGCAGTTGTCCGTAACAGGGCAAAAAGAGTGATACGCGAGGGTTACCGTCTCTCGGACAAAAGTGCAAAAATTAAACGCGGATTTTTAGTTGTTATCGTTGCAAGAGGCAACATTATAAAAGCGAAATCAACAGACATTGAGCGTGACCTTACGTCAGCGTTCAAAAAGCTTGGGATGAATGCGCTATGAAGTATATTGCAATATGGCTTATTAAGCTTTACAGAAAGTATATTTCCCCCCTGAGAAAGCCCTGCTGCCGTTTCACGCCGACCTGCTCTGAGTATGCGATTGAGGCATTCAGAAAACGCGGATTTTTCGTCGGCTTCGGGTTGAGCGTGTGGCGTATACTGCGCTGCAATCCGTTCGGTGAGGGTGGGTACGATCCCGTACCCGATAAAAAAAGAAGATAATACAAAAATTATAAGGAGATACATAGATTATGGATATATTAAACAAGCCTCTCGGCTGGATAATCAATGTTTGTTACAGCGTTACAAACAGCTATGTCGGAGCGCTCGTTCTTTTCACTCTTGCACTCCAGATCTTACTGCTTCCCTTTGCAATAAAGCAGCAGAAAAACTCAATAAGACAGGCAAAGCTTGATCCGAAGGTAAGAGCCATCCGCAAAAAGTACGCAGGACGCAACGATCAGGCAACTCAGCAGAAGATGCAGAATGAAATAATGGAGCTTTATCAGGCTGAGAAGTTCAATCCTATGGGCGGTTGTCTGCCGCTGCTCATTCAGATGCCTATACTTTTTGCGATTTACGGCGTTGTTACAAAACCGCTCACTTATATTTGCGGATTTGGTGATAAAATCATCGAAGGTTTCAAGGAAACAGCATACAGCTTACTCAGCAGTGATGTTTTAGGCGAAACAACATTGGAAGCTTTTAAAAAGGGAACCAACGAAATCCCCCTTATGAGATACATTAATGAGCTTGGCGTCACTAACTTCACCGACGCAAACGGTGAGGCTCTGGCAGAGGGTGTTTTACCTAAATTCAACCTGTTCGGACTCGATCTCTCGTATAGCCCTAGCGAAGCTCTTAAAACCGGCTTTTCCTGGCTTATACTCATAACCGTATTCACTCTCGTTTTCACATTCTTAAGCCAGTGGATCACAAAAAAGGTTGCATATAATCCTAACGCAGGTCAGCAGCAGGATACGTCGACGAAGATCATGCAGTGGTCACTTCCGCTTCTCTCGGTTTACATTGCACATACCGTTCCTGGTGCAGTTGGTCTTTACTGGATCATCCGTAACATTTTCACCACAATACAGACTGTCATTTTAGCAAAGGTTATGCCGATTCCGCGCTTCACCGAGGAAGATTATAAGGCAGCCGAGCGCGCAATGAACGTCAAGGAGCCGAAAAAGAGAGCAAAGAGCTCGGGCGGCAAGAGTAATGTCCGTTCGCTTCATCATATTGATGATGAGGACTATGAGACGGTTACCGAAAAGAAGTCTGAAGTGACCAATGAAAAGCCTGAGGTTTCGGAAAATGCAATATCAAAGGATGCGCCGAAGCTCAAGGACGAAAGTGATCGCCGTAAAAAGGACGAAAAGAAAGAAGAAAATAAAGAAGATACAAAGACAGACGAAAACAACGAGGAAGCATAAAACAGAGCTTTCCGAAAAAATTATGAAAGGAGCAAAACTGTGAAACAGGAACTCATTTTTACAGGCAAAACAGTTGAGGCTGCTCTTGAAGAAGCAGGAAAAAAGCTTAATTGTGAGCCGGAATCAATTAATTATGAAGTTATCGAGCAGGGCGGCGGCGGATTTCTCGGAATCGGTGCGACACCTGCAAAAATCAAGGTTGAGCACACTGTTGCAGGCGAGGTCATCGCAAGAGAGTTTATTGATACGCTGCTTGAAAACATGGAAATACACGCAGATGTTGACATGATCGCGACACGCAAAAGTGACCGTCAGATAAACATCGTCGGCGACGAAGCAGGTATTCTCATAGGTCACCACGGCGACACACTCGAGGCACTGCAGTATCTCACCAACCTCGCAGCAAACAAGCGTGAGGAGGACGAATCCCGTGACTATGTACATATAACGGTGGACGTTGAAAACTACCGCTCAAAGCGTGAAGCAACTCTCCGCGCGCTCGCAAGACGCATGGCAAGCAAGGTTGCAAAGAACGGTAAGAGCGTTATGCTTGAGCCGATGTCACCGTATGAACGCCGTATCATCCATTCGGAGGTACAGAGTATCGAGGGCGTTTCCACAAATTCCGTCGGAGTTGATTCGGGACGCCGCGTTGTGATCTATCTCGAAAGCGCAGGCTTCACGATGCCCAAGGGTAAGCTTGACAAGCCGGCAAAGAGAAACGATCGCCGCAGCGAAAGAAGACGTTCGCGTTCTTCCGAATACGCTAAAACCGAGAAGAAAAAGCCGGCAGCACCTATGTACGATGACGGCGAAAAAATGTCAAGCGAGGAGCTTTCCGACCTCATCTCAACCTACGGTACAAGAGAGGCAAAGGACACCACCGCACGTGAACCTCAGAAGAAGTTCAAGGACTTCGACGAATATCTTAACAGTATTCTCGGCAGTACCGACGAAAAATAATACTAACGGAGCTGTCGTTATGGCGGCTCCTTTTTGTGTGGGGGGGTAATGACAGCCACATCCTTAGGAACGGCGTTGGTGGCATCCAGCCTGCCG
>CAYSFT010000062.1:0-11494 GCA_964430755.1 uncultured Lachnospiraceae bacterium
ATTCTCGAAAACTTTTTTGTTTTTTCGAGTGTATACTCTAAGGGGATTATATCATTATGGGACAACCTTTTTTGTTTTTCAAGGGTGGAAAGTTGCTTTTGCGCCAAAAAGCGAAAGTAAAGCTTTTTTCGAAGTGTACCGCTCCGATTTTCGCGTAAGTTCGAGGGGAACAGGAACCAGCTGTTACTCAAAGCCTCGCCCTTTGGGAGAGGTGGCGAGCGAAGCGAGTCGGAGAGGGCAATTCGAAGTGCACTGCTTCGAACTTCGCATAACTCGAGGAGGATGGGACACCAGCTGGCGCAGGTTTCTCACCCTCCTCGGACTCCTCCCGTCTTCCTTGCCGGCTCTCGATTCGCGCTCAACTCCGCCTTACGGCTCCGGATTCGCTTCGTTAGTGGTGACCGCTCGTCCGCCGCCAGCTCCGTCGGCGGCTCAATAGCTCCATTGCTTCTTTCGCGGCTCGGAGTTACTCAAAGCCTTCTCCGGTGGGAGAAGGTGTCGAGCGAAGCGAGACGGATGAGGCGTTCCTTACGCATCAGCTTCGCCGGCGGCTCAGATGCACCTTCTTTTATTTTGCTGCTCAAAGTTGCTCAAAGCCTTCCCTTGGGGGAAGGTGGCGAGCGAAGCGAGTCGGATGAGGGCTGCTCTGCACAAAAAATGAGCCACCATACGGCAGCTCATGTATTTATTTATGCTCTAAGCGTAATACCGAGCTCTTTATCGAGCAGGGTGAGAATCTTCTTCGAGGTCTTGTCGGCTTCCTCATCGGTGAGTGTACGGTCGGGCGCACGGAGGATGACGCTGAACGCCACGCTCTTTTTGCCCTCTCCGAGCTGCTTGCCGCGGTAAACGTCGAACAGCTTAACGTCCTCAACGAGCTTACCGCCGGCTTTCTTCATAACCGCTTCGATTGCACCGACTTCGAGCGCATCATCGCAAACGAACGCAAAGTCACGTGTCGTTGCCGGGAACTTCGGCAAGGGCTTAAATGCCTTGTCGAGCTTCGACTTTTCAAACAGATTCTCGAAATCGAGGTCCGCAACGTATACGGGAACGTCAATTTCGTAGCCTGCGGATACGGTCGGATGAATCTCACCGAGAGTACCGAGCAGAGTTCCGTCAGCGGTAATGATTTCCGCGCAACGTCCGGGATGGAATGCCGCATTGTCTCTCTTTGCAGCATAGGTAACGTCCGTGATACCTGCCACGTCAAGCAGCTTGTCAACCATTCCCTTTAACGTGTAGAAATCACCGTCACGGAAGAAGCCTATCGTGATACGGCGGCGTTCCTCGGGAAGATTCTTCGGATCTTCATCGGGAATATATATCTTCGCCATTTCGTAAAGCGCGGTCTTGCCTGCGTGATAGTTGTTGTTGCGCGCAAGCACCTCAAGCATCGAGGGAATCGCGGTTGTACGCATTACACTTGTGTCCTCGCCGAGAGGATTCGAGATTACGATCGACTTGCGTCTCGGATCATCCTCTGCCATAGCGATCTTGTCATAGAACTTCGGGCTGATGAACGAGAACGTCTCACACTCATAAAGTCCCATCGCGCAAAGCGTTTCGGCACATACAAGCTCAAACTTCTGCATTGGAGTACGGCTGCCCGAGGTTATCGGGGTTACAAACTTGGTCGATTTGATGGTGTCGTAACCGTAAACACGGAGAATCTCCTCCGCAATATCGTTCATGCAGCGGCAGTCCGCACGGAAAGACGGAACGGTCAGCGTATCGCCGTCAACCTTGAACTCTAACTTTTCGAGAACGTCCTTCATATAGTCCTCGCTCACGTCAAGACCGAGGAAAGCGTTGATCTTCGCCGCGTCAAGCTTCATTGTGAAGGGCGCTTCTTTTCCCTTGTAAACGTCGATCGTACCGTTTACAACCTCACCTGCGCCGAGAAGCGTGATAAGCTCGCAAGCGCGGTCGAGTGCCGGCATGGTGTTTTCGGGGTCGAGGCCCTTTTCAAAGCGTCCCGAGGATTCGGTTCTCATGCCCTGGCTCTTTGCAGTCACACGTACCGAGCTTCCGAGGAAGTTCGCAGACTCGAAAACAACCGTCTTTGTGTCATCCTTGATCTCGCTGTTCGCGCCGCCCATAACGCCTGCAAGTGCAACCGCCTTTTTAGCATCCGCGATAACAAGGTTTGACGAATTAAGTGTGTGGTCAATGTCGTCAAGCGACTTGAAAACCTCGCCGTCAGCCGCATTTCTTACGATGATCTGCGAGCCGTCAAGGCAGGTATAGTCAAACGCGTGCATCGGCTGACCGTATTCGAGCATTACGTAGTTTGTGATGTCAACGATATTGTTAATGGGACGAACGCCCGACGCACGAAGTCTCATTCTCAGCCAGAGCGGCGAAGGCTCGATCTTTACATTCTTGACAACACGTGCGGTGTAACGGGGACAAAGCTCGGCGTTTTTAACGTCAACCGAGAGGTAATTTTCAATCTTGTCGCCATCGTCCTTGTATGTTACAACAGGAGTTGTCGGCTTGAATTCACGGTCAAACGAAACCGCTGTTTCACGTGCAAGTCCGAGAACGGACAAACAGTCGGGACGGTTCGAGGTGATCTCAAACTCAACAACTGTGTCGGTAAGCCTCAGAACATCGTGAATATCGTCACCGGGCTTGCAGTCGATACCGTCCATGATAAAGATACCGTCCTCAATTGCGCCGGGCATATCGTGGGTGGTGAGATTAAGCTCGCCGATCGAGCAAAGCATACCGTTTGAGGGTACGCCGCGGAGCTTACCTGCCTTGATGTTAACGCCGCCGGGAAGCTTTGACGGAGCCTTTGCAACGGGTACCATCGCACCTGCGAAAACATTCTGTGCGCCGGTAACGATCTGTACGGGAGCTTCCTCGCCGATATCAATCTGGCAGATCCAGAGGTGATCGGAATCGGGGTGACGCTCGAGCGAAATAACCTTGCCGGCAACGACGTTTTCGATGTCCTCGCCGAGTATTTCATATCCCTCGACCTTTGAGCCTGTCGCGGTCAGACGGTCGCAGTATTCTTTAGGCGAGATACCGTCAAGGCTGACGTAATCCTTTGCCCAGTTAAGTGATAAATTCATTGTTAATCTCCTTTCGATCAGAACTGTCCGAGGAAGCGTACGTCATTTTCGTAAAGGTAACGCATATCGTCGATACCGTATTTGATCATCGTGATACGCTCAACACCCATACCAAACGCAAAACCGCTGTATTCGTCGGGATCAATGTTACAGCCGCGGAGCACGTTCGGGTGAACCATACCTGCGCCGAGAATCTCGATCCAACCCTCGCCCTTACAGAGCTTACAGCCCTTACCGCCGCAAACGAAGCAGGAAACGTCAACCTCGGCAGACGGCTCGGTGAACGGGAAGTGGTGAGGTCTGAAACGAATCTGTGTCTGCTCGCCGAACATTGTCTTTGCGAAGGTTTCGAGCGTGCCCTTAAGGTCACCCATAGTGATACCCTTGTCAACAACAAGTCCCTCAAGCTGATGGAAAAGCGGTGAATGTGACGCGTCAACCGCATCCGAACGGTAAACACGTCCGGGAGAGATGATACGTATCGGCGGACGCTGTTTCTCCATGGTACGAACCTGTACGGGAGATGTCTGCGAGCGAAGCAGGATGTTGTCGGTTATATAGAAAGTGTCCTGCGTGTCGCGTGCAGGGTGATTTTCGGGAATGTTGAGCGCCTGGAAGTTGTAATAATCATACTCAACCTCAGGGCCTTCAACGATGGAGAAGCCCATACCGATGAAGATATCCTCCATATCCTTCTGAACCTTGGCAAGAGGATGACGCTTGCCAATCTCGGGAGCTTTACCGGGCATTGTAACGTCAAGACGCTCCTCCTCGAGCTTCTTAGACAGTGCCGCGATTTTCTGCGCCTGTGCCTTTTCGGCGATGGCGTTTTCGATATACTCACGTACTTCATTTGCGAGCTGTCCGATTACGGGACGCTCTTCTGCGGTAAGCTGTCCCATTCCGCGAAGAACGGCTGTCAGCTCACCTTTTTTTCCGAGGAAGCGTATACGAAGCGCTTCAAGGTCAGCCTCGGGAGCCGAAAGCTCTGCCACAGCCGCCGCACGGATTTCTTCAAGTTTCTGTTTCATTTTGGTCTGTCCTTTCGTGAAAAATATAGTATGGTGGGAACAGCGACAAAAAAGCCGCCCGTCCCCGTGAAAAAACAAGGACGAAGCGGCATATTTTCAATATGCGTTTCCGCGGTACCACCTTAATTTATTGCCTGAAAAAACCAAGCAATACACTCGGCGACATTTTAACGCTTGTCACGCGTTGACGGCTACAAGCGCACCTTCACCGTCACTGCTCGTGAGTGAAACGCCGTTACTCAAAGGTGCGAGATCGCTCCCAGCCAAGACGATCATCTCTGAACACACCAAACATGAGCGGCAAACTCAGTCATCGCATTTACATTAGTATACCACAGATTTTTTAAAATTGCAAGAGGTTTTTGCGATTTTTTGCAAAACAAAAACTAACTTCAGCCGCCGAAGTGCGGCGTCATGCACCGAAAGAAACAATGAAGCACCGTAGCCGCCGATGAAATTGGCGGCGTGAAGCGGTCACGGTGTCAAAGCGAATCTGGAGCGAAGCGACTGAGCGCGAATCGAGCGCAACTGCGCCAAAAGAAGCGATGAAGCACCATAGCCGCCGACGAAGCTGGCGGCGTGAAGCGGTTACGGTGTCAAAGCGAATCTGGAGCGAAGCGACTGAGCGCAAACCGAGCGTGAGCCAAGGAGGGCGGAGGGTGCTCGAGGGGAGTAGGGACCTGCGGCTTGAGCTGGTTCCTGTTCCCCTCGAACTTACGCAAAGAATGATCCGCAATCTAAAAAATTTAGATATTCTTTAGCTATTGATGGAATGAGTTACTTTTATGCATACAAAGAAAAAACGCTTTCTTCAAAGTTTGCCGCTTCGAACTCCGCATAACTCGAGGAGGATGAGACACCAGCTGGCGCAGTTTTCTCACCCTCCTCGGACTCCTCCCGTCTTCCTTGCCGTCGCTCGGGGTGCGCTCAGTTCGCCTACGGCTCACAATTCGCTTTGTAAGCTGTAACCGCTTCTCCGCCGCCAGCTGCGTCGGCGGCTCAATGGCTTCATTGCTTTTTAACGGCATGGACGCCGCTTCGCGGCTGAAGTTAGACAAGCGCGAGCAATATATCCGCGAACGTCGCATCGGCAAGACGTGCGAGATCATCGGGCTTTGCTTCAATCTGCCAGCCGATCTTGCCTGCGCTGACAAGCATCGTTTCACAGTTTTTCGCCGTTTCATCGAAAACGGTGCGATACTTTTTCTTCATGCCGATCGGTGAACAGCCGCCGCGGATGTAACCCGTAACCTTGTTTATATCGGCAACCGGTATCATTTCAACCGATTTTACGCCGACTGCCTTTGCCGCTTTTTTAAGGTCAAGCTCGCGGTTTACGGGAACGTCGAATACGTAGTAATTTTTATCTGCGCCCTTGGTGACGAGCGTTTTGAAGATGCGTGCAGGATCAATGCCGAGTAAGCCTGCAAGTGTCATTCCGTCAACTGCGCCCTCGCCATGCTCATAGGTGTGCGGCGTGTACGCAAGCTTCTCTTTATCGAATATACGGTATACATTTGTTTTAAATTCAGCCATAATAATTACCCTGTCTTTGCTTTGCAAAGACTTCCTTATCGTCGATATTTTTGTCGATTTCGCTCGCGAAATTGGCGGCGGAGCCGACAAAGACAAAAATTCGTGGCGTGAAAATTTATTTTTCACGCTATTTTCCTTTCGGTTTTGCTTTAACTATATTCTATCATAAAATTTTCACTTTGTACAGATAAATCGGCAAATTATGTATTTACTTTCGCGCCAAAAGGTGGTATAATGTTTATAATAAAATAAAAAACATAGGAGATATTAAAATGAGCTACAAGACAGATTTCATTGAATTTATGGTAAGAAGCGGCGTGCTTCGCTTCGGTGACTTCACAACCAAGAGCGGCAGAAAATCGCCTTACTTCGTTAACACCGGCAACTACAAGACCGGCGCACAGATGGCAAAGCTCGGTAAATATTACGCCGAGTGCTTAAAGAACAACGTCGGCGACGATTTCGACGTACTCTTCGGCCCGGCATACAAGGGTATACCGCTTGCAACTGTCACCGCTTGCTCACTTTTCACCGAGTACGGCATCGACAAGCCCTACTGCTTCAACCGCAAGGAAGCCAAGGATCACGGCGAGGGTGGCAACATGGTTGGTGCAAAGCTTTCCGACGGCGACCGCGTTGTCATCATCGAGGACGTTATCACCGCAGGCACTGCAGTCCGCGAAACACTTCCCCAGCTCAAGGCGGCAGCTGACGTCAAGGTTGAGCACATGATAATTTCGGTTGACCGCATGGAGCGCGGACAGTCCGGCACAACGGCGATCAAGGAGATCGGCGCAGAGTTCGGCATCAAGGTTCATCCGATCGTAACCGTCCGCGAGATCATCGACCATATGCACGGACGCGAAATCGACGGCACTGTCCCGCTTAACGATGAGGTTCGTGAGCGCATGGAGCAGTATCTCGAAATGTACTGCGAAAAGTAATTTTATAAAAAGAAATTCCTGCAGCCTATCGAAACGGGTTGCAGGAACTTTATTTTATTGCCTAAATCTTACCTCAAGCCTTCTCCAGTGGGAGAAGGTGGCAGCCGCAGGCTGACGGATGAGGTGTCATCGCCAAGGGAGCAATCGCAACTTTGACGGATGAGGTGTCATTGCTGTGATTATAGATTTTATTTTTATAAAAATCACACCAAAAACAGCATAAACACAGTCAAAACAATCAAAAAACCGAAATTGAAAAGCGAGAACATACCGATATAATATTTCGTCTTTCCGGGGTTTGATTTGACGTACTCGCGGAATGTAATGAGACTCGCAAGCGATGCGACCAGTGCGCCGACACCGCCGATGTTTACGCCGATGAGCAGTTCTTTGTAGTTATCCGTGAACTGCGAGAGGAGTATCGCCGAGGGCACATTACTGATAAACTGACAGGAAATAACGCTGAACAGCAGTGTACTCTTTTCAAGCAGCGAGGAAAGCAGATCGCGAACGGCATCAATACGTGCCATGTTGCCCGAGAAGATAAAGAAGAATACAAACGTCAGAAGCAAACCGTAATCCACCATTTTCAGCGCCTTTCGGTCAACGAAAATCAGCACCGTGGGAATAACGGCAAGTCCGATCAGGTAAGGAATCCCGCGAAAGACTATCAATATCGACAGCGCAAACAGAACAAGATAGAGCACAGTTTTTCCCGGCGCAAGGACAATTTCCTGATTGGGCAGACTGAGCGGCTCGGACTTTACAAAAATGACACAGCAGAGTGTGATAAGCAGCACCGAGAGTATAAATGGCGGCGCCATTATCGACATAAACTCAAGATTCGGTATCTCAAATTTGGAATAAAGAAACAGGTTCTGCGGATTACCGAACGGCGTCAGCATACCTCCGAGGTTCGCGGCGATATTCTGCATGATAAACGTGAACGCCATGTATTTTTGCATACCGGTCGTTGTCAGAACGAAATATCCGAGCGGCAGGAATGTTAAAAGTGCCATATCGTTTGCGATAAGCATTGAGCCGATGAATGTTATGTAAACGAGCGCAAGAACGCTCATTCTCGCTGTCTTAAAAAGTATAACGACCTTTCTTGCGAGCATATAGAAAAAGTTAATATTCTTCAGCGCACACACCACCGCAAGCACGCAGAAAAGGCAGGTCAGCGTTTTGAAGTCAAAATATCCCTTGTACTGCGCATCCGGCGGAACTATAAACATCGTTATCACCGCGGCTAAAAGCGCGATAAACATAACAATATTTTTCTTTATAAATGCGGTCAGCCTACTGCCCGAAAATCTCTTGTCCGTTTCCATTGCAGGTTGTTCTCCATGTAATATTTGTTTTATCCCTCGGTATTATATCACATCCGGCGCGCGGTGTCAAGCGAAACTTTCAATAGTACCGCAAAAGAGAAAACCTCCCTCGAAAAGAGGAAGGCTCTCGATATAGTATAAATCAGTCCTCATCAAGTGATGCCGCAGCTTCTTTTTCAATTTCAGCATCATATGAAAGCATCGGGGCAATATCCTTGTGCTTTATCTTGCGGTCAACATAGTTTTTGGTGACCTTGATAACCAGCGGCAGGAGCGCAACAACGCCGATAAGGTTAGGAATCATCATGAGACCGTTAAAGGTGTCGGAGAGGTCCCATGCAAGACCGCCCTCCATAACGGCACCGGAAACGATCATAACAACGAAGACTACCTTGTATACCTTAACACCCTTTACGCCAAAGAGATATTCAACCGCCTTTGAGCCGTACTGCGACCAGCCAAGCACTGTTGTGAACGCGAAGAAGAGCATCGCAATTGCAACGAACCAAGTACCGGGCGCACCGAAGTACTTACCGAATGCCTCTGAAACAAGAGTGTCACCGTTAGCGCCGGCGACGGGTATACCTGTTGCGAGATCTATGTAACCCGTGGAAAGAACGACAATAGCGGTCATCGTGCAGACTACGAATGTATCAAAGAACACCTCAAAGATACCCCACATACCCTGCTTGACGGGCTCTTTAACGTTCGAGGAGGAGTGAACCATTACGGACGAACCGAGACCTGCCTCGTTTGAGAATACACCGCGCTTGAAGCCCTGCGTCATAGTCGTTTTGATAAGCATACCGATACCGCCGCCGATAGCCGCCGTGGGAGTAAATGCAAACTTGAAGATAGCCGTAAACATCGCGCCAACCTGGTCGATATTCATTCCGAAAACGACAAGTGAGCCGATACAGTAAGCGATAGCCATAAACGGAACCACGATCTCGGCAAAACGTGCAATACGCTGAAGACCGCCGATGATAATAAGTGCGGCGATCACGAGAAGTGCAATACCGAGGATGAGGTGAACGATGCTTATTGACGTACCCGGAAGTGTACCGAGCGAAACATTCTTAAAGAATGCGGCGTCCATATTAAGAACGATCTTATTGATCTGCGCCATGTTACCGATACCGAACGAAGCGAGGATCGCAAAGCAGGAAAAGAGCACCGCAAGGACATTCGCAATAGGCTTCAGCCACTTTTTGCCGTAACGCTTACCGAGACCGTCCTTGAGATAATACATCGGACCGCCCGACCATTCACCGTCCTTGTTGCGGCGACGGTAATAGATACCAAGCAGATTTTCGGAGAAGTTTGTCATCATTCCGAAAAATGCGGCAACCCACATCCAGAAAACCGCGCCGGGACCGCCTATAACAATCGCGGCAGCAACACCGGCAATGTTACCTGTTCCAACCGTTGCGGCAAGTGCGGCACAGAGCGCCTGGAACTGTGAAATTGTTTTCTTGTCTGTCTTTTTGGTTGAATTGCTGTCCTTTTTGAAAACGCTGACAATAGTGTTCTTCCACCAGTGAACAAGGTGACTTATCTGAAACACCTTGGTACAGAATGTCAGCAGAATACCGGTACCGATAAGCAGCATGAGGCCCGGCAGACCCCAAACCGCGCTGTTGACTGCATCGTTTACAGTCTTAACGCCTTCGAGAAATTTTTCCATAATTTCTCCTCCTTAAAATAAAAAATTGTCGTTGTGCGAAAAAACACACCACGACAAAAAGACGTAAAACAGCCGTCATAGCCATTAAACTTTGTCCTTTTGCCTGAGAGTTTGCGTTTTCACGCTTGCACCTTCGGCCCTCGCATAGAGCGAGCGTCTCCAAAGTTCTGTCGGTATACAGTCCTCATCCAAAAAGGACACCTGAGAGCGTTACTCCTTCGGCGGTGATCAACACCGTTTCCTGCATACGTCATACAGAATTTATTAAATTGCAAGATCATTATATCATATAATACACGATTCGTCAAGAGGGGTTTTGAAATTTTCTTGTCTACCCGAAAAAAAGCGAGGCACTTGTTCATGCCCCGCCGTTTCAGAAATTATTTTTCGTTTTTGTAAATTTCCTTAAAGTATTTGTATGTATCAACCTTGAGCTCGCCGCAGGCAGCCTCGTCACATGCAATGATACCGTCCTTGTGCATCTGCAGTGCGCTTATTGTCCATGCGTGATCAACACCGCCCTCAACGCAGTGACGAAGTGCACGAGCCTTGTTGTGACCGCTGATGAGCAGCATTACCTGCTTGGAATCGCAAACAGTGCCAACGCCAACCGAAAGGGCTGTCTTCGGAACCTTGTTTACGTCGTTATCAAAGAAACGGGAATTAACGATCAGAGTATCCTCGGTGAGAGCGCGAACTCCGGTTCTCGATGTTAAAGAGGTGAAGGGCTCGTTGAAAGCAATGTGACCGTCAACGCCGCTTCCGCCCATAAACAGGTCAATTCCGCCGTAAGAAGCGATCTTGTCTTCATATCTCTGACACTCTGCTTCGAGATCCTCTGCCATACCGTTGAGAATGTTGATGTTCTCTGCAGGAATGTCAATGTGATTGAAGAAGTTGTCGTGCATGAAGTACCAATAGCTCTGGTCATGCTCTCTCGGAAGACCAACGTACTCATCCATATTGAAGGTGACTACGTTCTTGAATGTAACCTTGCCTTCCTTGTTCATCTTAATGAGGTTTCTGTAAACTCCGAGAGGAGAAGAACCGGTGGGCAGACCGAGCACAAAGGGACGGTTTTCTTTATGGTTGTTTATAGCGTCAGCAATATGCTGTGCCGCCCATTTGCTCATTGCTTCGTAATTGTCTTTGATGATTAATTTCATGTTATTCACTCCTTGATAGTAAAATTTTCAAATTACTCTTTAATTATACCACTTATCCCTCGATTTGTAAAGTCATTTCGAAGATTTTTTGCAAAAAACAGGCAAAATTCACACAAAGGTGCTTTTGTACATGGCGGTGCGTCGCAATTGGTTACAGTATCGCTATGGGCGTTAGCTTTTCAACGATTTTTTGCATACGTGGATCACTTTGCAAATGTGCGAATGTATCTTTTTGCAGGGCTTTTAAGAGCAATCCCGATTGATTTTCTGTATACGTCTTGACAGCATCCATTAAGGATATTTCCAGTTTATTTACCATAAAAGCCGTAAACATTCCATCCTTCAAAGTGTCAAACTCAATTGCGTGTTCCGATGATTTTTCAAGGCAAGTAAACATTCGATCCGCATCACCTTGCTCCAGATAACTGTGCGCCATTTTTTCATAGTATTCGGAAAGTCTTGTGTGATAGAATCCAAAGTTGCCGTCACAGTACAGTAAATTATAACAAGCGATCACAAATTGATATGCACCCCAAAAGTTAGACACTTTTGGAGGTGCATATCACAGTTCGTTGCCTAATTTTTATTCTTTTCTACCATAGGGGTGTTTTTGTACTGTCCGCACAATTTGGGGCAGTTCAAACACAGCTGGTGGTTTTTTATAAATGAGTTTCTGTGCATAACCGAATTACACACAGAAACTCATCAAA
>CAYSFT010000063.1:0-11255 GCA_964430755.1 uncultured Lachnospiraceae bacterium
TCAATTGTAAATTCTTTTTGTTTTTTTCATTGTCTACTTGACAGGGGGCACATCACTAAAAGACAGTCCCATTTTTATTTAGCTGTTTTACTTTTTAAGCGAATCTCTGATCTCGCGGATGTTAGCGTAAAACTCCTCGAGAGCAGCCTTTTCTGCAGCAGCCTTTGCTTCCTCTGCAGCCTTAGCCTCAGCAACAGCGGCATCCTCTGCAGCCTTCTTCTCGGCAGCCTCTGCCTCAGCCTTTTCAATCGCCTTAGCGTTGAGCTTTCTCTCAAGCGACTTGATGAAACGCACCGCAACAAATACGCAAAGTGCAATTATTAAGAAGTCGATAATTGTCTGAATCCATGCGCCGTATGTAATCGCGATCTCGGGTACTTCTGCTGTGCCTGCCGCCTCGTCAGCCGGAACTGCTTCACGAAGCACAGCCTTCCATCCGTCCATTGAACCGCTGCCTGTAATGCAGGATATAACCGGAGTGATAATATTGTTTACAAGTCCGGTTACGATTTTGCCGAATGCACCGCCGATAACAACACCGACTGCCATATCGAGCACGTTGCCCTTTGTGATAAACGCCTTGAAATCGGAGAAGAATGTAACCTTTCCGAGCTTATCCTTGATCTTTGCCATGGTAATCCTCCAAAAATATTAATTTATTTACAAACCGATTATAACAAAATTTTTCGCGTTTGTCAATAACATCGGTGTATTTTGTCGAATTTTGACTATTCTTCCACATTACGCGACTCTGTCGGCGTGTGACCGATGATGGTCTTGTATGTCCTCGTAAAATACGAAAGATTCTCAAAGCCGCACATCCTCGCAACCTCGCCAACCGTATATTTACCGTTGCGAAGGAGCTTTTCCGCCTCACGGCAACGAAGATTGTTTATGTATCTGACAACCGTAAAGCCCGTTTCGCGGTGAAACTCGCGGCAGAAATAATACTTGCTGACGTTCACGCTGTCTGCAATACGGTCAATCGTTAACGGCTCGTCAAAATGCGACTTGATGTAACCAAGCGCACGCTTTACCGAATCGCCGTGTCCCTGCTCATATGTATCCTTTTGAGAAAAGTTACGGCAAAGGTATACCATAAATGCAAGTATCGCCGATTTCACCGCCGCCGCACCAAAGCGACTGTCGTTCTCCTTGCGTTCAGCAATTGCCTTTTTAATTTCAAGATAAAGTCTTTGCGCTTCCCCGTCGCTGATAATACAGTCGAACTTGGTTTCGGCAATGCTTATGTCACATTTTGCAAGAAATCCGCCGTCAATGATAAGACAGTCATGCCCCACAGGGCTCGATAACGGAACGGAATGAAGTGCGTTTGAATTAAAAACCGCAATATCGTGCGTGTGTACCTTATATGAAGTACGGTCGCAAAACATTACGCCGTCACCGTGAAAATAAAGAATTTCTATGTTTTCGTGCCAGTGTGGCATTGTGTAACTGTTGCCCGCATGAAAAAAGTAAGGCGTTGACGGATCGGGCAAAACGTGAGATTCGTAATTCCGCGTCTCATCCGGCGGTGCAGGAGCATCAGTGCGGCACTCCGGGATACATGAATTGCGATTGTTCATAATACCCCCCAAAAAAGCAATATTGTGTTAAATGTAAGCAATATTATTTATTGAAATACTCTCATAAATATTATATAATAAGCTCAAGGAAAATGCAAGAGGATAACAGAAAAAAGTTAATTTAAAGGCAAAATTTCAATAAATTTTTTATGTAAGGAGAATCATTATGTATAAGTTTCCGATCGGCGTCGTTCTCGAATCGTTTCGTCTGCCCACCTATGACGCTGTAAAAAAGGCGGCAGAGCTTGGTCTTAACGGCATTCAGATGTACGCAACCAAGGGCGAAAACGCACCCGAAAATCTCTCCGGCGCAAAGGCACGCGAGCTTTTAAAATACGTAAAGGATAACGGTCTTGTTTTCTCTGCTCTTTGCGGTGACCTCGGACGCGGCTTCGGTAATCCCGCGCTTAACCCCGAGAGCATCGAAATATCCAAGCGCATCCTCGACCTTGCAAAGGAGCTTGAGTGCAATATTGTTACAACCCACATAGGCGTTGTCCCCGAGGATCCGAACCATGACCGTTACAAGATCATGCAGGAGGCGTGCAAGGAGCTCGCCGATTACGCAGATTCGCTCGATGCACACTTCGCAATTGAAACAGGGCCAGAAACCGCCGAAACACTCAAAACCTTCCTTGAAAGTCTCGGCTCGAAGGGCGTTGCAGTAAACCTTGACCCGGCAAATCTCGCTATGGTTACAGGAGACGATCCCGTCAAAGCCGTTTACACGCTCAAGGATTACATCGTACACACCCATGCAAAGGACGGCGTCAAGCTTATAGACGCTAACCCCGAGTACATCTACGGAGTTCTGCATCCCGTTCCCGACGAAATCAAGGGCAAGAAGCTCTTTGAGGAAGTACCGCTCGGAACAGGTCAGGTTGACTTCCCCAAATACCTGGCGGCACTTGAAGACATAGGTTACCGCGGTTATCTCACAATCGAGCGCGAGGTAGGCCCCACTCCCGAAGCTGATATCACCCTTGCGGCAAACTTCTTACGCGATATTATTAATAAGTAATTTTAAAGAGAGGTACTGAAAATGAAAAAGTTAAGAGTTGCCCTCATCGGTGCCGGCAATATCGCCGATACACACGCATCCCGATACAAGGCTAACCCAAATGCCGAGCTTGTCGCAGTATGTGATATCGACGCTGAAAAGCTTAACAAATTTGCTGACAAGTACGGTATCGAACACCGTTTCACAAATGTTAGCGAAATGCTCGCAAGTGTTGAGCTTGACGCGGCTGACGTTTGCGTTTGGAACTGCGCTCATGCCGAGTGCACCATCGCGGCTCTCAACGCAGGTCTTGACGTACTCTGCGAAAAGCCTATGGCAATGACCGCAGCAGAAGCACAGGCAATGAAGGACACCGCCGACAAAAACGGTAAACTCCTCATGCTCGGCTTCGTAACCCGTTTTTCGAATGAAGCACGCATCGCCAAGGATTTCATCGATAACGGTTATCTCGGCGATATTTATTACGCCAAGGCTACATACGTACGCCGTCACGGTAACCCCGGCGGTTGGTTCTCCGATAAGTCACGTTCCGGCGGCGGACCTATCATTGATATCGGCGTACATCCGCTCGACCTCACGCGTTACTTAATGGGCAACCCGAAACCCGTATCCGTATTCTGTGTTGCGGCAAATGCGCTTCATGAGGACCGCGCAAACTTAAAGACACACGTTGCCTGGGCTCCCGACGGCGCTGATCCCAAGAAGGACGTTTGCGACGTTGAATCGAGCGCGGTCGGTATCATTCGCTATGAAAACGGCGCATCAACTCTGCTTGAATGCTCATATAGCCTCCACGACGGCAGAAGCAGCGATAACGGCGGAAACGGTCGTCTCCTTTACGGAACCAAGGGCGGTCTGAACCTCGACACAATGAAGTATTACACCGACGTTAACGGCTTCATGGTCAACTCCGAGATCAAGGATGTTGGCAACTACAACGAAGCGAAGGAGCTCTACCAGGCCGAGATCGACCACTTCGTTGACTGCTGCCTCAATGGAACAAAGTGTATGTCCACTGCCGAAGACGGTGTGGTTATAATGAAGATGCTCGATGGTCTTTACGAATCCGCAAGAACCGGCAAATCTGTTGACATCATCTGAACCATATAATTTTTCTTTTATTCGCATTATATAGATTACAAAAAAGAGCATATCCGTTAAGCTCCGATAAACAGCTTTCACGCCAAGATTTATCAGAGACTTTGGATATGCTCATATTATTTTTAAATATTTTTGTTTTGCTGAATTATATTATTCGAACATTGCTTCGATGTCCGCAATTTCCTCGTCACCCGTAATTGTTACTATAATGCACGACATATAATTATCTATTTTATTCAGATAATAAACCTGTGTCATCTCAATGCCGGACATTGTCGTAGTGGTAATTACTTTCGTATAATCGTTTTCACCGAGCGTTACTGTTTCGAGCTTATCGGGGAAATCAATAGTTATCTCGGGAATATTTCCAAACTGTTGCTTGAGTGCTTCAACATACTGTTCTTCTGTAATATTGCTGGAGGCGGATTTTGTGAGATTTTCATAGGAAATATTTATGTTTGTGCCGCTGAGTATATCACGAGCCATCATATCAAATATGGCAGGATTAGCATCGAGCAGAGCTTTGAAATCATCTCCCAGAAGTTCTGCACTTATACCGGACATAGCGGCGATATCCTCATCTGTGGAATATATCCAAGACTCGGGCTTCGTGAATTTAAGTCCAAGATACTCGCTCTCGTAAACGTCTCCGTTGATCGTTCCGCGCGAAGGTTCAGCTTTTTTAATTGAATTGATAGGGGAATTATCATTATCAACTAATTTTACGGAGCAACCGGTTGACAGTGTGATGAGTGCAGCAGCTAAAAATAAAGCTAAGATTTTTTTCATTTTGAGTCTCCTTGTGAGTTATTATAAAATGGACACATATATAATACCACAAAAAGCTCACTTTGTCAAGATAAAGCGGTAAAACATTATTACTGACAAGCCGAATTTAACGGTTTTTATGCAGCTTTTTAAGAGATTCAAGATTGCGTTTTGCACCATCGCGGATGAAATCAAAGTCTGCACCGGCACACAGCATTTGTACATCAAAGCTTGCCCAGTGACTGATTATCTCCTCAGTGCATCCGCCCGACGCTATACAGATATATTTTCCTGCCGCGCGGAGCTTATCAATGGCTTCTTTCATCACCTGCGTTATCTTTTCCGACAGATGCTCGCCAAGCATATTATAAGAACCGGCGAGGTCGTTCGGACCGAAAATGTATCCGTCAATATACGGGTTTTTCATGATTTCATCAAGGTTTTCGATTGTGTCCCTGTGCTCGATCTGAATGAAACGACAGAGATCCTTGTGGTTGGTTGCTGTATATTCAAACGCATTGCGGAGTCCATAATCGACTGCGTTCATCGGGCCAAAGCCACGGTTCCCGTACGGCGGGTAGAGCGTTGACGAAATCACTCTTTCCGCTTCCTCTGCTGTTTTTACCATCGGGAAGATTATACCGTCCACGCCGAGATCAAGTATCTTTTTGGTTGCGGTCAGGTCGTCCTGCGGTGCGCGCACGATGACAGGTGTGTCCGTGCCCTTGAGCGCGATCACATGAGCGAGAAGCGTTTCATAGGACATATAGCTGTGTTCTGTGTCAACCCATATGAAATCGTATCCGATGAGACCTGCGATTCTTGAGATACTTATATCTGCGAGCTGAACATACATTCCGGTGGTTCTTTCGTTATTTTTGATTTTTTCTTTAAGCATTTTTATCACCTCTTTTGTCATTATAATATTCTCACTCGTTTGTGTCAATTTGTAAAAGAGACTTTTTATATATTTTTTGAGACATTTAATTGACATACGGTAATTTTCCATATATAATATAGTTACAGTGTGTTTGCAGGAGGTGGATCATGCTTATTACGGAATATGCCAATGCACCGGAAATACAACCGTTAATTGATATAAAGATTTTATGGCTTGACTATATCAATGCAAATGACAATTCAAGCTATAAGGATAAGCATTATCACTCTTTTTTTGAAATACACTTCGTTTTTTCGGGAATAGCGTGTTACGAAATTGGCAGAGAAGAGATTTTACTCCATCCGAATGAAGCTCTGTTGATTGCGCCAAATGTTGTCCATCGCCTTGCATATTCCGATGCCGATTGTCTGAAAACCTCACTTGCATTCACGCTTGACAGCAAGGATTTTCCGTATGTCATTTCTGCACTGAATACCTCACGGAAGTTCAGCTTCAGCGGTGAGATTATTGATAATGTCGATTTTATTCTGAAGCAAAAAGAGACAAACGATATTTTCACGCAGAATTTGATCTCCGGAAGAACATTTGAAATCATTTATTCGGTTCTGAAAATTCTTGGCGTAACCTTGCCCGAAAATCACAAACATTCGGGAGACTCACGTGTTCTTGCGGCAAAGCACTATATTGAAAATAACAGAAGCCGTATGATTTCATGTGAGGATGTTGCGAAGGAATGCTGTCTGTCACGAAAACAGCTCAACAGAATTTTCAAACAGCACACGGGACAAACGGTTAACGATTATTTGGTTGAATCGCGTGTTAACTATGCAAAGCGATTAGTGACACACTCCGAATACTCCGTAAAAGAGATCGGCTATATGATGGGGTTTGAGAGCACAAGCAGCTTTGTGGCGTTTTTTAAGCGGCACATGGGTTTGCCGCCGAAGCTTTACAGGTTAAAAAACAGTCACAGGGATGATGAAAGACCAAGTCTCACCAAAGTTTAAAATGATATAAAGTAACGGAGCCTTACCGCCTTTGAAACGGTGAAGCTCCGATTTGTTTATTTTACAGGCATTTGCGCGAAACGCTTATACAGCGCCAGACACGAGATTGGCAGCAGTATAATCGGGATGAACATAAGCAATGGGGTATCTGAGAATATCCAGAGCCAATACTGCGCTGTCAGCAGTCTCATATATTTCGCAAACGGCAGCATCAGCGAAACGTCGATATATATCGGGCAAAGTACAAGTCCCAGAATAAAGATAAAGAAGGTGAATATATGTATCTTTGCCGAGTCTGCGAAAATTGCTGCTGCGAACAGAGCGAGTGTGGCAATGGCGATGGAATAGATGAATATCGGCAAAAGAAGCTCTGTGAGGGTTGTATTTTTATTCATAAGGAATGATACAAGCGCCGCCGCCGTTGAAGCGAGCATTATACCGATTATTCGAACGCTCATATTTGGAATGACATTGTGGAGAAGTGTATTTTTCATGCCGATTCGTCCGCAGAGGCTTTTTATATCCTTCGAAATTAGGTCACATACGCCGTGCATGAGCATTACGAAAATGAGCAGAGACGCGATAGCGAGCGAATATGAACGTGTACGCACATCCGTATTTTGTGAGCTTGCCGTTGCCACAGCTTCGACGTACTCAATGTCAAAGGTGAAAGGTGCGCCGTCCGCCATCATATCGCGGTACTCGGCAACAACCTCGTCCTTGGTTATTGAGGCATCGGAAATTGATGCGGCGCTCATTATCGGCGCATATTCGGAAAAAATAGCCGCTGTAACGTGGTTTGAATATATTGCACGCAAAAAGGTGGAGGGTGAAGCGATAAACGTCACCGCCTTATCGAGCTTGTCTGATTTGAGTAAATCTTCGAGCCCCTCGGGGATCACGACGCCGCAGTTGTATTCGCCGGTGCTTACCCTTTCGCGAAGTGTTTTTTCATCAGGACAAAGCTCATAGCTGTTTTCCGTGAGATACGAAACAATGTTTTTTGAGGTTATGCTCTCATCAAAATCGCAAACTCCCGCAATGGGCATTCCCTCGTTTTCACCGAGCGAAACGGAGGCGATGAGTGCAAATGTGAAAATCACGAGCAGTATCGGAAAATAAAGTGAGCGCAGTGTGCGTTTTAATGCCAGAAGATAATGATACATTACTGCAAAAGCCTCCTTTCGTTTTAATAGGATTTACGCTTCGAATTTTCCCGAGATGATGTTCCTGATCCGCGCTCTTATGAGGATAACGGACAGCACCGCATAAACAACTGCAAAACAGAGCGAGGGCGGATCCCAGCTTGCTCCGAACATCGGCTCGAGGATTGCTTTTGCGGCTCCGAGCGGTGTGATACGGCCGATAAAACGCACACCCATCGGCAGCAGCTTCATCGGAATCAAGCCTCCGCAGAGTAACAGACCGCCGAGCGTGACGAGCGTATTTGAGGTTATGCCGTCACCGGTGCACATTGTCAGGCAGGCGCCCACCAGAGTTATGAAAAATGCCGCAATAAGAGGCGCTATTAGGTTTGGCGTAATATTGAGAAAACCGCCAAGAGGGAGGATCACCGCGAGGATTATTATATAGCGGAAGACGGTCATTATAACGAGCTTCCAAAACATGAAGCGTACCGTTCCGATTTTATATGAGGACAGACGCGAGAGCAGTCCGCGTGTACAGTCTCTCGTGAAGAACGGGATGAAGAAAAGCGAAATCAAAAAGAGCATTGCAGAGAGCCAGCAGATAACAAAATACTGCATGGTGTCAAGTCCGCTGTTTTCATATGAAAGCTCCTCAACTGTGAAATACCGTTCGGGATCTGCCATGAGCTCGGCAATGAAACGGGTATTGGATTTCAAAAGATAGTCATCGTGTACGTCGTCGCCTGCGTTGGCTTCCTTTATCAGACGCTCACCTGCGAAAATTCCGAACTGTCCCGAAACGATAAGCTTTTCACCAAAGTTGACCGCCGATTCGATAAGCTCGCCTTGTGAAGACAGAGACGTTGAGAGATAAATCTGTCCTTTAGATTCTCTGCCGTGTGCGATATCGGAAACAAAATTCTCAGGCAGAATTATCGCGGCGGTGCATTCTCCGCTCATAACCTTACTGCGTGCCGATTCCTCATCCGTTGTTTCAACCGAAAGCAGCGGATGTATATATTCCATTTCGCTTATAGTATTAATAAGGACTCGGCTTATCACCGAATCCTCATTATCAACTATCGCTACTTTTATTATGTCGCTCTTACTTGATGCTCCTTTAGTCATCGCTGCCGCAGCTCCTATGCAGATTACTGCTAAAAGCAAAAGCAGCAAAAACGATGCGGCGAGCGATCGGAAGAAGAACTTTAAGTCGCGTTTTAGCATATTGCTTTTTTATTAATACATACCGAGCAGGCTTATGATATCCTGTGCGCTTTCTGCGATTTCGCCGAGCAGGCTTGTAATATCGGTTTCATCCATAGAAAGAATGTCGGTGTAAGCGCCGGTTGTCGGCATTGTGTCATTGGTGTTGAAGATAAGCGCGATCTCACCGACATCGATCGTCTCATAGCCGTTTGAAGCGGAGTTAACTGCAATTGTGGTTGAATCCTTTTCGGTGAGAAGCTTACCGTTTATAGCAAGCGACTCGCCTTCAAGCTCAATCTCGACTTCAAGCTCGCCGGACTTTTTATTCCAGTTAACTGTGAGGAACTTGGTTTTTACGCCTTCCAGCTTGCCGGTAAGCTCAGCTGCGTATGTATCATTTGTATCCTCGGTGACCTCATATTTGAAATACATTTCGTCTGTTTCTTCGCCATTGTCATATTCTGCGCTGAAGCTGATTTCGTCAATGTCGGATGCAGACGGGCCGCAGATAGCTTTCATGACAACGGAGTCCTCGTTTCCGCTTATATCAATAGTTGCGCCAATGAGTTCCTTGGAGGACTTAGAAATATGAATTGTAAAGGAAAATTCAAAATCTTCGAGGCTTTCTCTGATGTCGTCCATGTTGTCGAGACCTTCGTCGATAGCACCGTTAATTGTTTCCATCAAGTCGTCCGCGGATGTGCTGTTCATTTCATCGAGCAGATCATCCATGCCGGCATCCGGATAAGCCGCGTTGATGGCTTGTGCATAAGACTTGGTTGCTTCAGTTACAGCTTCGAGAATTTCCTCAATGGAATCATTGTCCTTTGCAAGTTCAAGTGCGCCCTTGATGATGTCTGCTATCTGATCGCCGGCGTATGTGAAGCTTACGTCTGTTGTTTTAACATCCTTGCCGCCGACGGTGAGTGTTGCGTCCTGTGTGGCGTTAGTGCCGTTATTTTCGATGAGAGCGTAAATGTCGCCCTTGAGAGTATTCCATGGGCCCTCGATCTTTTTGTCAAGATCTGCAAAGTTTTCGTAAGCGGCAGCATAATTTCTCGCTGAACCGAATGCGGTGGTGAGATCATCGGCTGAGATGCCGAGGGGATATGCGCCGTCTTCACCGAACTCGGAATTGTTGAAAGCATCAGCAAAGTTATCCAGCGAGAAGCCGTATACGTTCTTGCCGAAGAGTGCATTTGACGAAGCGGAGATCGAATTATTGTCTGCCATGTAATAAACCAGAAGATCTGCGATAGAAGTGCCGCCGGAGAGAATATTTGCAAGCAGAGCACCATTGCCGCCATCAGCATCGTTGTATGATTTGAGAGATGCTGCGAGATCGAGACCGCTTATGGGAGCAACCATTGCAAGAAGCGCGCCGGCGTCAATTCTCAGCTCAATACTTCCGCCGTTTGAAACCTTATCAAGCTTCTTTGCAAAGTCTGAATTCTCTGTGATCGCGGTGATACTTTTGCTTGCCGCATCTTCAACTGTTTCCATAGGAGTTTTTTTGCTGCCGCAGGAAGCAAAGGTAAGTGCGGTTACAGCCGCGAGTGCTGTTGTTGAGATTCGGGTTAAAAGTTTTGCCATGACTGTTTGCTCACTTTCTTTTAATGTTTAATAGTGTTTCTTTGTAAAACTGTGCGAATGTTTCCGCACTTTTTGCCTGTTCGCCAATTTCCGCACGACTATATGTGAGCGGCGGTTTATCGAAAAAGATAATCGTATCGAAGAAAGTGTAAAATTCATTCGGATCGTGACCGACATATATTACGGTTTTCCCTTGACGCTTCCACTCTGCGATGATGTCTGTAAGCTCGTCGCGAAACGCGATATCGAGCGCGGCACACGGCTCGTCAAGCAGTATAATCTTCGGAGCTCCGATGAGAGCGCAGGCGATACTGACCTGCTTTTTCATTCCGCCGGAAAGATGCGAAACCCTTTTGCTCATATATTCGCTTACCGAGAATGGAAGCTCTTTGGGAACACTGCTCTTTGCGAGCTTTGCAAAAAAACGCAGATTTTCTTCGACTGTGGCGTCCTCCAAAAGTGCACTGCCCTGTGGGATATATCCGATTTTACCGTTTGTCTGAACGGTTCCGGATGAGCTTTTGAGTGCACCTGAAATGATACCGAGCGCGGTTGACTTACCGCATCCGTTTGGCCCTGCAAAAACCAAACATTCCCCATCGTTTACAGAAAAGCTGAGCGATTTGATTATCTCGCTTTTACCGTATGCAAACGATATTGCGTCAGACCTTACCATTTTATGTTGTCAGTTCACCACCTGTTTGTGTTTCGATGCTATTATTATTTTACCACATTACAATGTAAATGTCAAGGGGACAGATAAAAGAGTGATTTGTATATTATGTGCAGCCTGGGGATTTTTTGAGTCTGCTAATTTGCGGATGCATCAGTAGTATTGAGAATTTTCTTTATTTAGTTGAGTTTTTTTGAAAAATGTTGTGATACAATTGATAGGTGACAAATAAAAAGAGAAATAGCTAC
>CAYSFT010000064.1:0-11027 GCA_964430755.1 uncultured Lachnospiraceae bacterium
CCGTTGACACTATCGTTAAGTTCGGTGCATCGTCTTACAACTACTTCCACTAATTAAATAAACCCGGGTTTCGGCCCGGGGCATGAGTCCGAGAGGTTTACTATATTCCCCTCGGATTTGTGCCCGAGGTCGAAGCGCGATCTCGATGTGAGTTTCACATTACGCATATTCATTTAGCAAAGGAGAATTTTTATGAGGAAAAGACGAATTCTATCATTTTTGTTGTCTGCTTCGCTTATTGTGTCAAGCATACCTTTAACTGCCTTGGCAGCCGATGGGAATGACATATCAAGCAGTGTACGGGCAACCACAGAAAACTGGGTAACAGGCGAGGGAACACCTGTCGCTGTTCGGGATGAGGTTTCCGACGGTGCAGAGTTAAATGAGTACATCACTGTTTCGCGCTTTATCCAAAATGATTCAAGAGCAACCTTCACAAATCCCACCTCGGCAAAGCTCACATCAGGTGAAGAATATACTTTCACTGTTTCGCTTCGTCGAAATAAAACCGTGAACGCACCCAATGATATGACTGCCCGTATTGGAATAAACGGTACAGAGCTTACGCCAAGAAGTGTGATCACCGAAGAATGGGCAGATTATACCTATAAATTCACAGCGGCATCAACTGCAGCAATAAAGATTCAGTTCTGGCGCTTCTGGACGGCAGGTGACCTCTCGCCTATTGATATTGACAATATTTCTATCACCGATAAAAACGGCAACGAGCTTATCGGAGATTACCTCAATAGAGACAATTGGACTTCGGCAGGCTATTCGCAGTCCCTTACTATTGAGCGTAATACCGAAACAAAATATTATGCTGCCAAAGCGACCGAGGTTTATAATTCGGTTGAGGGTATACTCGCTCCCGGACGTTACGCCGTAAAGGGTGAGTTCCGTATCGGAATATTCGACTTCTCGAAAATTGCATATAAGTCTAACGGCTATGATGCGACCGACATGAACCAGTATGCATCTATCAGTGCTTCTCACAACGGCGCAGCTCTCTATACCGCAGCAGGAACTGACAAAGTGGACCTCACAACGACATCGTGGACAACTGCTTCATTTATTCTTGATGCGGAAACGGAAGTTGACATTGAAGACATCAAGTTTACAATCAACGGTTCTGATTATCTTGATTTCAGAAATGTGGAATTCGAGCTTACACAGGCTTACGTTTATGATAGCGACTGGACTTCCGAAAACGGACTTTCGATCATGGTTTCTCCCGATGCACGCAAGGGCGATGACGATAACGCTTATGTTCACGTAAGCGGCAGAACAAGTAACGCTTGGCTCAACTATATCGACAACTCGCATGAATTGACCAGCGGAAAGACCTATGAGGTTGGCTTCTGGGCACGCGCAACCGATTATGTCAACGCTCCTGCCGTAAATCCGCATACACGCCTCAGAATGGCATACCAGAGCGGATGGAGTAATATTTTCTTTGATCCGATTGAACTTACCGGTGAGTGGGCATTCTACAGCAAACAGTTTACATCCACTTACACCGGTGCAACCGAGTTCCTCTTCCGTGAGTCGAGCCGCGGTCAGTCTGTCGGCTCGTTCGACATCGACGGACTCTACGTAAGAGAAGTTGTCGGCGGCGTTGTTGGAACAACCGAGTACGCAACAAACGGTGGTAAGGTATTCGACGGTACAGCCGGATTCAGATTCATCGGCAGTAACGGCGGTGCTGCAACCTTTACCGATATCACAGCTGAAGATTACAGCACAGCAAAAGCACCGATGGGTACAAAAGGCACAAATACCATCACATGGAATAATTTTGAAACTCTCGAAAAGGGTGTATACAAAGTTTCCGGAGATGTTCGTCTTTCTGCCGCTGACTATAATAAGATTACAGTCTCGGGCAGCAATGTCAGTGAAAACAGCAACACATCAGAGCTCTCAATGAGCATGAGCGATGAAACCTTCGACATCACAACAGAGTGGACTCACGTTGAGTGGGCACTGCTTTCAAACACCGATTTCATCGGAACTGATATTTCACTCACTCTTATCGATAAGATAAACGGTGACGCACTGTCGTTTGACTTCAAGAATTTTGAAGTAACATTAAGTACTGACTTTACTGCTGATTTTGTAAACGCTACGGGAACTCCCGTCAGAATCGTAAACGACGTACTTAACGCAGAAACCGGAAGCATCGGTACTGCACAGTCTAACGAATACACAACTATCTATAATACGAAGAGTGCAACGTCGAAAGCGACATTCAACGCTACAGCTTCGATTACCGCCGGCGAAACATATACCTTAAGCGTATGGCTTCGCAAGCACAATGCAGTAAATGAGCCGGACGCTGCCGTGGCTCGAATTGCAATAAACGGCACTGAAGTTGAAAGATTAACTCTCAACGAAAACTGGACAAAGTACACCAGAACCTTTACTGCTGCTTCAACAACAGATGCGCTTTCCCTCACATTCTGGCGCCTTTGGAATCCGGCTGACGTTGCTCCGTTTGATGTTGACGGTATCTCCATTACCGATAAAGACGGCACCGAGATCATAACCGGCGGAACATGGACGGTTGCGGGATATACCAATCCGGTTTCCCTTCTGCAAAATGTTGTTGAAACTCCATATCTCCATTCTGACTGCCCTGAAGTTTACGCAACCTCCGGTAGACTCGAAGCAGGCATCTACCATGTCACCGGCGACTTCCGTCTCGGCGAGTTTGACTACAACAAGGTGGAAATGGATCCAAGCGGCGACTATACTGCCGACAATAACGCAGGAAGTCTCTCGGTCGTTGTTGACGGCGTGAGCCTTAAGAACGAAGACGGTTCAACAGCTGTTGACCTTAAAGCAATCGAATGGACAACTCTTAATTTTGTCCTTAAAGTTGGCGAAGAAGGCATGGATGTTTCTGGTATCAAGTATATCATTGACGGTGCCGGCTCATTTGACTTTAAGAATGTTACAATTATTGAAGCATCAAAGCTTTATCTCGATAGCTGGGCTTCAGAGGACGGCGATCCGATCAGAGCAGTCAACAAGGTTCTCAACACCTCGAACGGCACAATTGGTGAAGCTTCGCACAATACCTATATATCTGTATCCAACAGAAGCGTTGGAGATGCAGGTGCGGCATATGCCGATAGCAGCGTAACGCTTGAGGAGGGCAAGACCTATAAGCTTTCGCTTTGGATGAAGCTGCCGGAGATAAAAGATTTAGAAAAGGACGCACAGATTAGAATTGTCGTTGACGATGCAGCCTGGTCGGATGATGTTATTTCCAATCCGGGCGCTAATTCCACAACTCCGCCACTCATGCTCGACGGTTCATTTGCCGGTGTTTCTGCGAGGGTTGCCGGTGAATGGCAGAAATATACGATAGTATTTACCGAAACTGAGAATGAGCCTTTATTTATCAGATTCAGAAGCGGTACCGATGGCAATACTTATCCGTTTGACATTGACGGACTTTCGCTCGTTGAGGTTGAAGCCGATGGAGAGGGCGGATATACCGTTATAGGCGATGAGCTTATCCGCAACGGCGACTCACTCAGTTCAACGATGGGTTGGTCGAAGTACACTTTCTATAATAACGGTCCTATGTCTGCCGAAGTTGCTCTCGCAGAGGAATTTCCGTATTATTCGGTAAATTCACCTATCTCAGGCAACACCTCCATCGTATATACAGGCGAGCCTATAGCTATTGAGCCCGGTATTTACCATATTAAAGGCAACTTCCGTCTCGGTTCGCTTGACTTGACAGGTGAAAACAACAGAGCCGAGCTTTCGCTGACTGCAACAGACAACCGTATTCAGCTTTCAGCAATCAATGGCAAAACCTCGACCGGTATATCGACCGATTGGACTGAAGTCACATTTGTTCTCGAGACGGCTGTTGCGATGGACATTGCCAATCTCAATCTGATGCTTGACGGCACATATGATCTCGACTTCGATAACATTTCCATCGAGCTTGTTGAGCGTAAGATCTCGCTTTCCGATGTCAATACAGGTTACGTTATGACGCTTCTCCTCCTCAAAAAAGCTTATGCTCCCAAGGAAGGCGAGGACATAAACAACCTGATTTACAGCGCGATAAGAGATCCGAAGCTCCATAACTGGTCTTACGGTGAGCAGACTCTCAAGCAGTATGTTGACGCTGATGGTGTCAATGTCCTCAGCGCAAGCGACCTCACCGACAATATGACAGGCTTCACATACACTCCCGGAACGACGCTCAAATACGGTACATACCGCTTCTCGGGCGAATTCCGCACAACCAATCCCGGCGAAAAGACAAACCTTCGCGTAAACGTAAGCGGTAAGCAGGGATCTGTTATCGTAACAAACGAATGGACAAAATTCGAGTTTTACGTTGAGCTTGCAAAGGATGCACCGCTCGTTGTTAAGGTATACGGCGGCCCGATCCTCAATAACACTCAGGACTTCGAGATGAGAAACTTCCGTCTTGACGACCTTGCGGCAAATCCCGTCGCACAGAAACTTTACAGCGTTACATTCGACAAGAATGCAGACGGCTGGAGCACAGGCGGACAGGGCGCAGGTACATTCACATGGAAGACCGAGGAGGACGGCAACGGCTATATGACCGTTTCCGACAGAGCAAGCAGCTCTATACCTGCATGCATCGATGTTAATCTCAAGCTCATTCCCAAGGCGACATATGTATTCTCGTGGGATGTCCGCGCAACCAATCCGGGCGAGACTTCAAGAGTTCGTTTCGGTATCGGTTGGACTCCGTTCATACTTGATGCGCCAAGCGATCCAGCAGCTCCTTCGATGGTTCTTATCAACAGCGAGGAGTGGACTCATGTTTCTGCAACCTATGTCGCAACAGGAAACGAAACTCTCAATATGTTGTTTATGACAGGCCCGAGTGACGGCGAGAATATAAGCTTCGATATGGATAACTTCAAGATCGAGCGAATACTCGGTGTACGCTACGAGATCTATCCTGCAGGCGACTTTGACAACGAAGCAACAGCGCTTATCGGCTGGAGCACCGGCGGTCAGGGCGCAGGCACGATCATATGGCAGCAGGAGGAGGACGGCAACGGCTACATTCAGATAGCAGACCGCGGAAACGCCGGAATACCGCTGTACAGAGATTTCGGCTTCAAGACCGAGGCCGGCAAAAAGTACAAAATTTCCTATGATATCAAAACCGTCAAGGAAGGTGAAACCATGACCGCACGCGCGAGTGTCGGATGGTCGCTTATTGCAACGCAGTACGGCAGTGCAGCTTTCACTGTAACCAACGAATGGCAGCACATCGAAAGCTACTATACCGCCGAGTCGGCAACCAACTTCAGTCTTATGTTCCGTAGCGGTTCAAGCGGTCTTGATATCAACGATTTCGCAATCGATAACCTTGTCATAGAGGAAGTCGAATAAAGGAGAACCAAGATGAAAAAAATTAAACTTATTTCTTCTATACTCACCGCAATGCTTGCCCTGCAGATTTTTTCTGCGGGTGCGAGTGCGGCAATTGTTAAAACCGAGAATAAATCCGTAAAGATCGGCTGGGAAAATGAGCGCGAAAGTATGCCGCTTTCGATAGCAGAGACTCTTCCGGATGACAACAAGTTAACAAAACATTCCTCGTTTGATTTTTCCTCTGCGCTTTATTATTTCGAGGCAAACGGACAGAATATTGAACAAATTGAGGATGAAAACGGCGCTTACCTCAAAATGAGCGATATATACTATCCTTGGATGGGTTTCACGTTCCAGGCACCAAGAGAGGTTGACGCAGGTAAATATAAGTTCAGCGGCTATTTCCGCACCGCAAACCCGGGCGAAATCACGATGCTCAATATCCAGATATATGATATAAGCGACAACATGGAAACCATAAGAGTTTACTGTGGAAACGGGTGGGTAAAGGTTGATTACTATATTGATCTGCCTGATAAGCTTTACTGTATCAAGGTTCGCGGCGGTCCTTATGATGAGATAACTCAGGAATATTGCGTTGATCAGTTCTCGCTTGTTCCGGTTGATGAGATTCCAGAGGATAAGCAGACAGTGTTCGGTGATAATTATGGCTTAGACTCCTTGGGATATGCTTCATATATAAAAGAATGTCAGTTCAAGGCAGACGGTACAACCAAATACGATGCAGAGAAGAACGCAAAGTACGACGTGAACGGTATTATCATTAACTCTGACAATACGCAGTTCATTTCATCCTGCGGCGATGAAACCTGCACCGAGGAGGATATTATCAATTTCGCAAAGCAGTTCGCCGGCACACACGTTACCGACTATTTTATGAATGTCGGTGCTTGGACCACTGCTTATCCTTCCGATAATTATGTTGACTACGCTGATAAGTATCATCTCACCGTGGACCGCGATCAGCCGGTTGACTATGCTAACGAAAGTGTTATGAGAGGCGCGCACCACATATTTGAAACTCTTGCTACAGACTATTTCGGTCTCTGGCACGAGGCTTTCAGATCGGTGGGTATCAATCCGTGGATCTCTTTCCGTATGAACGACATTCACGAAACCTATAACACCTATATAGGTCTTCCGTCTTATGGCGCTGATGATTTTCTCTATAACGCACAGAGAAACGGTCTCATGCGCGGAAGATATCTTCCCAAGAACACAGCAACAACCGCTCTTGACTATACGTATGAAGAAGTACGCAATTTCTTCCTTGCCATGATTGACGAATCGGTTGCACGCTATGGCTCATACGGCATCGAGCTTGATTTTATGCGTGAGATATTCCTATTCTATCCCGGCGGCGAATATAACGGTCTTGAAATTATGAATGACTTTATGCGTGACGTTAATGATATTCTTGCAAAATATGAGCTTCGTTACGGTCATGACATCAAGGTTGCAGTTCGTGTTCCGTCAGACATTCAGACGACTTATGACTACGGTCTTGACGTTGGTACATGGGCGGCGGAAGGACTCATTGATATGATCATCCCGACAGCAAGATGGGAAACCACCGATGCAGATATGCCGATAAAGACATGGGCAACTCTTTTCAAGCCTCAAGGAATCGAGATCGCGGCAGGCGTTGAGCAGAGAAATGCTGCATGGCCCGGCGGCGGTAACGGCGGACATTCCATCGAGACATTAGCGGCTCTTGCGGCAAACTATTTCTCGCAGGGTGCTGACAAGATGTATTTCTATAATTTCTTCAAAGGCGTTAACGACGTGTTCACCGATGACATCAAGATTTCAACAGACAGCCCCTACTACAACATTTATACTCTTGAGGGCTATTGGAACTCGATCACCAGCCTCGGTTCATACGAGAGAGTTATGACGATGAACCGCCGTCACCTGATAACCTATAACGACATCACTCCGACCTGGAAGAAGAGTAATGTTGTGTTACCGGCAATCGTAACCAATACCGATTATAAGTCATTCCGTGTTGCGGTTGGTGACGTTTCAGAGGGCTCGAAGCTCTATCTGAAGATCGCCTGCGATAACGAGGAAGTGTTAGCAGGTAATTTACCGACAGTTTATGTAAATTCCGAGCTGTGTACATATCTCGGCAGCGAAAGCTGCAGTAAAGCCAATACAGGCGTTGCTTATTATGCGTTCACCTCCAATAAGCTGCTCGTATTCGAGATTCCCGTCGAAGCTCACGACGAAAGCTATATGTATATCGACATTATGAGCAACGAAGCCATAGAAAGCTTCAAGACCGATTACATTGAGGTATACGTAAAGGCACACGACTGATTAAATGTTTAAACGGTCCTCGGGTTTAATCGCCCGGGGACTCTATGAGGTAACACTATGAAAGGTATTATAATAAATCAGGATACAGACGGTCAACTTCGAAGCTACAGGGAAAAGCCGTTCACCATGGAGGAGCTTCGTGATTTCTTTCTGCAGTTTAAGGGAACACACATCACCGATTATTTTCTCTGCGTTTTTTCCCAGACGTCAATTTATCCGTCGAAGGTTTGCGAGAGTATGCTCGATAAATACAATTTCTTTCTCGAGAAAGACGGAAAGGTCGAGGACGTTCATCTGAACGCGATGAATCATATCTTCAATGTGCTCAAAAGCGATCATATTGCAGTATCAATTGATGCGCTGAAAGAAGCCGGCATCAACCCGTGGATAACATACCGTATCAATGATATCCACTATCTTGGCGATCACTTTTTCCGTAAAAACGAATCGCATATGCTCGACTCGTTCTATATAGAGCATCCCGAGGTACAGCGAGTGAAGTTCCATCCGGAATTTGTTCACACAAATGCCGATTTTTCGCTTGACTTCACGCATAAGATCGTCCGCGACCGTATGCTTGCGATAATTGATGAGTCAATCGAGCGCTATGATCCTTACGGAATCGAGATCGACTTTGCAAGAGAAATCGAACTGTTTGCAATCGGTTACGAATATGAAGGTATTGAAATCATGAATCAGTTCTTCCGTGACGTTGATGCCATAACGAAGAAGTATGAAGCCAAATTCGGTCATCAGATCAAGGTTGCGGTTCATGTTGATTCCGATATTCAGGTTAACCTTGATTTTGGTCTTGATGTAATGCAGTGGGTTGCGGAGGGAATAGTTGACCTCGTAATCCCCGGATGCCGATTTGAATCGAATGATAACAATATGCCGATAAAGCTCTGGTCAACACTCCTTAAGCCATACGGAGTTGAGCTTGGCGCTTCAATCGAAACCAATCTCATCCCCGGTGGAACCCATCGTGCTCTTGCTCCGAACATAGAAACGTATGCTGCGTGCGCTCACAGCTGCTATGATCAGGGTGCAGATAAGATTTATTTTTACAATTATTTTAAGCACAGCATGTATGAACACTTTGAAAAGGGCGCACCTCGCATTGAGGATCCGGACAGACTCCCGTGGGATCACGATCAGTATTGGACTGTACTCAACACATTCGGAGAGCCGGACGAGGTCGCAAAATTTAACCGCCGTCACACCACATCCATCAAGGATAAGCTTCCTCTTTGGAAAAAGAACACAAATATCTCAACCGAAAACCGCGGCGTAAATCAGGTTCCGGTAACTGTAAGCAGAGATACAAGCTTTAAGTTTCATGTCGGTAGTGTTCCGGCTGATGCAGAAGTGATTTTCAGGTTTGCCGTGGAAAACGACGAGGAAACACTTGCAAATCTGCCGCGAGTTTTTGCCAATTCCGAAGCGTGTGAATATATTGGTGACGTTACTGATAACCGTTGGCATCGCGAAAGCAAGCTCTTCTGCTATAAGGTTCCGACAGCGGCGTGCCGTTCGATTATTGAAACCTATACAATTCTCAATAATACAAACACTCCCGGACGCCTGACCACCTTTACATATGCAGACGTATTTGTGAAGGTACACGATTAACGGGGAAGTATTGTATCCCATAAAATTCGTTTCTTTTTCTTCTTTTTCCTCTATCCCCCGAGAAACTGCCAAAACTTTCCGGGGGACAAATTATATTTTTCGAAACGCAAGAATATAATTGTCAGTGGCAGATACAAGGAAAAAAAGTCACAAAATTACAAAAGATGTCTCATAAAAGCTATTGACTAATTTGACAAAATATGATATAATAGCCCCGTAAGAATAAAGATTTACATAAATTTTATTGCAAATCTTATTTCAAAATGAAGAAAGGAATTTTTATCATGAAAAAGCTTTTAACCTTAATTCTTACCCTGTGTCTCGTATCGACACTCTTTGCAGTGGTTCCCGTATCTGCTGCAGACGGCGAAGTCCTTGTTGGTACCCCTAACGTAGACGGCGTTCTCGACGACATCTACAAGCAGTCTCTCACTGTTGTTTACGACGGCGATCCCGCAAAGAACGACGTTGACGGCGATTGGTGGGATGCTTCCGCAACATTCTATGCACTTTACGATGACAAGTACGTTTACTTTTGCGCAGTGGTAAAGGATGACGACGTTGTCGGTGCGGCTGACGCTTACGTCCTCCGTGACAAAAACCCCTATGCTAACGACTGCGTTGAGTTCCGTCTCGACTTTGCTAACAACCCTGATAAGGCATACAACGAATCCGACACCTTCTTCAAGGTTGGTGTTGACGCTCTCGACAGGAGAAAGTACACATTCTTCAGTGATGTTGTTGATATCAACACCTGTATCTCAAAGTCCAGAGTGACCTCCGATGGATACATCATTGAGCTTGCTGTTCCTCACAGCACCAACGAGTATAACCAGCTCATCACCTCAGGTAAGCTTGGTATTACATACTGGCTCTTCGACCTCCATGCAGATGCAGAGGGTATCGTAAAGCCGATCAATGAGGTTGACTATGTTCACTACGCTATCCAGGCAGAGGGCAAGGCAAACACCGAGTGCTCCTATTACAATCTTTCCACTAAGAAGGTAACCGGTAGCGCAACTCCCACTCCCGATATCACTCTCCCTGCAGATACCACCACAGCTGCTCCCGATACCACTGCAGCTCCCGAGGAAACCACAGAGGCTCCCGAGGCTGACACAACCGCAGCTGAGGTAGAAGAAACCACTGCAGCAGAAGTAGAGGATACCACTGTAGCTGAGGTTGAGGACACCACTGCTGCAGAGGGTGAAGATACCACTGAAGGCGAAGACACCGCAGAGGGCGAAGACACCACTGTTGCCGAAGATGTTGATACCACTGTTGCTGAAGAAGAAACCACTGCAGTAGAAGACGAGGACACCACCGTTGCCGATGAAGAAACCACCGCAGCTGATGATGAAGAAAAGGGCGGTCTCCCTGTTGGCGTAATCATCGCAATCGTTGCAGCAGTAGTTGTAATCGCAGGTATTGCAGTTGTACTTGCAAAGAAAAAGAAGTAATATATAACAATAACTAAACTTTTTCAATCAAAGGCGTGGTTTTATACTGCGCCTTTTGATTTTTCAATATTTTTTCATAAAATTCTTTTCTCCTCTTGACAAAACTGAAAGTATCATGTATAATATAATAGTCGTCGGGAAAACCGATTGATACGCGAGAGTGGCGGAACTGGCAGACGCGCACGTTTGAGGGGCGTGTGGTTC
>CAYSFT010000065.1:0-10558 GCA_964430755.1 uncultured Lachnospiraceae bacterium
GAAGCGATAGCGTCATTAAAGTTTTTTGCCAGGCTTTTTTTCAAAAAAGCCGCGTAACTCCTATATGCAATATCCCCCATCCAAAACAAAAAAGACAAGGATAAAAAACAATGGATAAAAAAGATAAACTCGAAAACATTGAATTTCCCGACCAAAAAATAATCGGTATTGAGATGGAGCAGGAGGTAAAGAGTTCCTTTATCGCTTACTCAATGAGCGTTATCATGTCGCGTGCGCTTCCCGATGTGCGCGACGGTTTGAAGCCCGTACACAGACGTATCCTTTACGCAATGTATGAGGATAATCTCACATACGATAAGGACTTCCGTAAGTCGGCGACGACCGTCGGTAACGTGCTCGGTCGATATCATCCGCACGGTGACACGGCTGTTTACGATACAATGGTACGTCTTGCACAGCCTTTCTCAATGAGATGTCCGCTCGTACAGGGTCAGGGTAACTTCGGTTCGATAGACGGCGACAAGGCGGCTGCTTACCGTTACACCGAAGCGCGTCTTGCCAAGCTCGCAAACGAAATGATGAGTGACATTGAAAAAAATGTCGTCGATTTCGTTCCGAACTTTGATAACACCCGTGAAGAGCCGAGTGTTCTTCCGTCAAGATTCCCGAACCTGCTCGTTAACGGTTCAATCGGTATCGCTGTCGGTATGGCGACCTACATTCCGCCGCATAATTTAGGCGAGGTCATCGACGGTACACTTTACCTTATGGACAACCCCGACTGCGAGATAAAGGATATCATGCAGTTTATAAAGGGTCCCGACTTCCCGACAGCCGCGACTGTTTACGGCTCGAACGGTATCTATGAAGCGTACACAACCGGTAAGGGACACGTAATGGTTCGTGCAAAATGCGAGATCGACGAGGAAAACCACAAGATCATCGTCACCGAGCTTCCTTATCAGGTCAATAAAAAGGCGCTCGTTGAGGCAATTGCAGACCTTGTTCGTGATAAGCGTATCGAGGGCATAACAAACGTCGTTGACCTCTCCGACCGTCGCCGTGACGTTCACATAGAAATTCCGTACCGCCGCGATGCTAACGGTCAGGTTATCCTCAATCAGCTTTATAAATACAGTCAGCTTCAGGATACGTGTGCGTTCAATATGCTCGCGCTGGTTGACAATGTTCCGAAGATCCTCAACTTAAAACAGATACTTAAACATTACCTCGCTCATCAGGAGGAGGTTATCACTCGCCGTGTACGTTTCGATCTCGATAAGGCACGCCGTGAAGCTCACATTTACGAGGGCTACAAGATAGCGATTGATAACATTGAGGAGGTTATCAAGGTAATCCGCGGATCGGCTTCCGTCAGCGATGCAAAGGTGCAGTTAATGGAACGCTTCGGTCTTACCGAAATCCAGGCGCAGGCTATCGTTGAAATGACGCTCGGACGTCTTTCCGGTATGGAGCGTCAGAAGATTGAGGAGCGACTCATGAAGCTCTATGAAACCATTGCAGAGCTTGAGGGTATCCTTGCCGACGAAAACAAGGTTAAGGACATTATTCGCACGGAAATGCTCGAGATCAAGGAAAAGTTTGCAGACGAGAGAAAGACCGAGCTTGTTGAAGCAGAGGACGATATCGTTTACGAAGACCTCATCGAGCGTCACAACTGTGTTATCACGATGACAAACGATGGTTACATCAAGCGTCAGCCGGCATCAACCTATACCGCACAAAGACGCGGCGGCAAGGGTATCATCGGTATGACCACCAAGGAGGATGACGCAATCGCGGACGTTCTCATTGCACACAGCCATGCGCTTGTTATGATGTTCACGAACACCGGTAAGGTTCATACGCGCAAGACCTATCAGATCCCCGAGGCAGGACGTACTGCAAAGGGCTCGAATATCGTTAATATACTCGAGCTTGCCGAGGGAGAAAAGGTTACAGCAATCATCACCGTGCCCGGCTTTGCCGCAGATGAGTACCTCTTTATGGTAACGAGAAACGGTGTTGTTAAAAAGACGCTCCTCTCCGAATTTGCATATCAGAGAAAGGGCGGTAAGATCGCAATTTCACTCGACGAGGGCGACGAGCTTTCGTTCGTTAAGCACACCAAGGGTAACGACGGCGTTATCATTGCGACACACGGCGGTCTTTCGGCACGCTTCGAGGAGCAGGATGTACGTTCTATGGGACGTACCGCAAGAGGTGTTCGCGGAATCAGACTTGCCGAGGGCGATTATGTTGTCGGATGTGCGCTTGTAGATAACGAGCGTGCACTTATAACGATCACAGAAAACGGCTTTGGTAAACGAGTACAGTTCTCCGAGTTTACCGCACACAACCGCGGTGTCAAGGGCGTTATGTGTCACGGCATTTCCGAAAAGACGGGTATGCTTGCAGGTATCGCCACCGTTGATGAAAACGACGACATAATGCTCATCACAACCGAGGGTACGATCATCAGAACACCTGTTTCGGGTATACCGTTCTACCGAAGAAGTGCAGGCGGCGTAATCGTTATGAGACTTAACGAGGGTGCGTCGATCGTCAACTTTGCAAATGTATCGGTTGACGAGGATGAGGCTGTCGAGCCGGATGCTGAAACTGAGGCAATAGACGTGGAAATTTCGGCTGAAGCACCGGAGATTGACGAAGAATAATTTTTGGTTTTTAAAAGAAATTTTTGAAAAACTATTGCATTATATGTTTGTTTAGTGTATAATGAAGTAAATGCGAATATTTGTTCGGGCGAGCGCAAATTTGATTTGCATCTCCCCGCGAGTGGGATTTTTCGAAAGAGGGAGTTCGAAGTTTACCGCTTCGAATTTCGCGTAAGTTCGAAGGGGACGACAACCAATGCTGGCGCAATGGTTTTCTTCCCCCTCGAGCTCCCCCTCTTTCCTTTGCCTGCGCTCGATTCGCGCTCAACTCCGCCTAACGGCTCCGGATTCGCTTTGTTAGCCGTGACCGCTTGTACGCCGCCAGCTTCGTCGGCGGCTCAGAAGCACCTTTTTTCGTTTCGCTGCGCTATTCTAAATTTTGCTTAGTGAACGCCAAAGATGTGATGAGAGAGGCGGTTATTGCAATACGGTGCTTGGGATACCGAACGGAGGCGGAGGAGCCGAAGTGAGGAGGGTTCCCAACTACCGAGAGCGTTTTCGGAGGGTTTATGCAAAGCCTCTGTGAAGCGATAGCGTCATTAAAGTTTTTGCGGAGCTTTTTTCAAAAAGCGACCGTTCCCCCCTATACACAAAAAACCACACGAAAGGAAACCACTATAATGAAAGCAAAGACAAAAAGCAAGCCGGTGCCGCAGCAGATAACCGATAAAGCGGAAAGAAAAAAGGCGATAGAAAACGCGATCGGTCAGATCGAAAAGGACTTCGGTAAAGGCACGATCATGCGTATGGGTGACGCTCCCGAGATGGAGGTCAGCGCGATTTCAACGGGCTCGCTGACGCTTGACCTTGCACTTGGAATCGGCGGTATACCGCGCGGAAGAATCATCGAAATATACGGTCCCGAATCCTCGGGTAAAACCACAGTTGCGCTCCATGTCGTTGCCGAAACGCAGAAAATGGGCGGCGAAGCGGCGTATATTGACGTTGAAAACGCGCTCGATCCCGTTTACGCAAAGGCGCTGGGCGTTGACATTGATAACCTGCTTGTTTCACAGCCGTCGAGCGGTAACCAGGCTCTCGATATCGCCGAAGCACTTATCCGTTCGGGCGCGATTGACGTTGTCGTTGTTGACTCGGTTGCGGCTCTCGTAACCCAAGAGGAAATTGACGGCGATATGTCCGATTCACACGTCGGACGTCAGGCAAGACTTATGTCACAGGCACTCAAAAAGCTCTCGGGTGCGGCGGCGAAGTCTAACTGTGCGCTCATCTTTATAAACCAGCTCCGTGAGAAGATCGGTATCTCTTACGGTAATCCCGAGGTTACATCCGGCGGACGTGCGCTCAGATTCTATGCGTCTGTCCGTATTGATATCCGCAAATCCGATCCACTCAAGGACGGCAGCGAGGTTTACGGTAACCATGTGAAATGTAAGGTTGTCAAGAATAAAGTCGCGCCGCCATTTAAGGTTGCCGAGTTTGATATCATTTACGGCAAGGGTATTTCTAAAGCAAACGAAATTATCGACCTTGCAATCGAATTTGACTTTATTCACAAGAGCGGCTCGTGGTTCTCTTATAACGGACAGCGCATCGCGCAGGGTAAAGATAACGCGAGAAAGTTCATCGAGTCCGATGAGGCTATCATGAACGATCTTATCGAAAAGATCATGTCTAAAAAGGACGTCATCGAGGCGCGTATGAACGGCGACTTCACAGACGATGACGCAGAGGAGACCATATCGGATGACGATCCGCTGAACATTTCGATTCTCGAATCGGATGACGATTAATGGAGATATCCATTGAAATAATCTCATGTGAGTCTCGCCGCAGCGGTTCGGAGCGGTTTTTGACGCTTAAAATAACAAGCGGCGATAACTATGAAAAACGTAAACTTGCTGTTGGTTCAAAAATGCTTGCCGAGGCAGGTATCACTGACACGGAAAATCTGCCGTTTACCGTCACACGCGAGCAGTTTGACACGCTTGAATATATGGCGGAGCTTTGGGAAGCGGTGAAAAAGGGACTTGATATCCTATCCTTTGCCGACAACACCAAGGCAATGCTTATAAAAAAGCTGCGTGAGCGTTCGTTTGATAAGTATATTGCCGAGGATGCCGCAGAGTATCTCAGTCGGTACGGTTACATAAACGAAGCAGGAATGCTCGAGCGGCTTGTTGACAGGCTTGCGAACGTCAAGCTTTACGGCAGAGGTCGCATAAAAACGGAGATTTTCAAAAAAGGTATATCGCGAGAGGTAATTGACGAGAATCTGGACTCGCTTTTTGACGAGGTGGATTTTGGGGAAAATCTCAAAAAGCTGCTTCTTAAAAAATGTGACATTGATTCACTCTCCGACCGGAAATACCGTGAGAGCGTGTATGCGGCGATGTACCGATACGGTTACAGTGTGTCAGATGTGCGTGATGCAATAAACGAGATGTTAAATGATAAGTAACCATAAGGCTCTCCCTTTGGGAGAGCTGTCAGAGCAGTATGCTCTGACTGAGAGGGTAACTCCGAATGAGGCTTGATCAAGCTATGTGAAAACTGCCCTCTCCGTCACACCTTACGGTGCGCCACCTCTCCCAAGGGGAGAGGCTAAAGTAACTTGCATTGCGAATCATATACTAAAGCACATAGCTAAAACCAAAAGCGGGGCGTCGAGGACGTCGCCCCTACAAGGGAATGGCGAACCCGAAAACCAAGATATAAACAAAAAGGAACAAACCAAATGAACAAAAAAACCAAAGTGGGCTTTGTTTCGCTCGGATGCCCGAAGAATCAGCTCGACACGGAGGTAATGCTCCATGAGCTTTACAGTGCCGGCTACGAAATCGTTTCCGAGGAGATCGAAGCGGATGTTATCGTCATAAACACCTGCGGCTTCATCGAATCGGCAAAGCAGGAAGCGATTGATAACATCCTCGATATCGCCTGGCTCAAGGAAAATCGAGAGCTCAAGGCTATCATCGTTACGGGCTGTCTTGCCGAGCGTTACAGGGATGAAATATTTACGCAGCTGCCCGAGGTTGACGCTGTGCTCGGCGTTGGAAGCATACACAATATAGTTTCTGCCGTTGAAGCGGTGACAGATGGTAAAAAATACTCGTCATATGAGGATAAAAACACAGTTAAGCTTGGCGGCGAGCGTATTATAACGACTCCCGAATATTACGCTTATCTGAAGGTTGCCGAGGGCTGTGACAATCGTTGCTCATACTGCGCGATACCGTCGATACGCGGCTCATTCCGCAGCCGTCCGATGGAGGATATCGTTGCCGAGGCAAAGACGCTTGAGGAAATCGGTGTCAAGGAGCTTGTCATCGTTGCGCAGGACACAACGCGCTACGGTCTCGATCTTTACGGCGAATACAAGCTTGCCGAGCTGCTTACGCGCATCACAAATGAAACGTCGATACCGTGGATTCGCGTGCTTTACTGTTATCCCGATAAGATCACGGACGAGCTTATAGAGGTCTTTGCGACGAACGAGCGTGTACTCAAATACATCGACCTGCCGATCCAGCACATTTCCGACAATATGCTTCGTGCAATGAACCGTCACGGCGACGGAAAGATGATACGCGAGGTCATAAAGAAGCTTCGTGAGCGCGTACCGGGAATTGTCATCCGCACGACGGTTATCGTTGGTTTCCCGGGCGAGGGGGACGAGGACTTCACCGAGCTTTGTGAATTTGCAAAAGAGGCGAGATTTGACCGACTCGGAGCGTTCACCTTCTCACGCGAGGAGGGTACGGCGGCTTACGATATGGAAGATCAGATCGACGAGCAGGTGAAGCAGGACAGATACGACATTATTATGCGCACGCAAGGCGAGATCACCGAGGAACAAAACGCCGCGATGATCGGACGGGTGGTTGAGGTGCTCACAGAGGCATACGATCCCGTCTCCGAGACGTATTACGGCAGAAGTGCCGCTGATGCACCCGAGATTGACGGAAAGGTATATTTTAATGCGCCAAAGGGAAGTGTTACCGACGGCGAATTTGTAAAAGTAAAAATCACCGAGGCGGTCGATTATGACCTTGTCGGCGACAAGATTTAATTTTGGAGGAAAAAATTATGAATCTGCCAAATAAACTTTCAATTCTTCGCGTTATAATGGTACCGCTTTTTGTTCTTGTTATGGTGCTCCCGTTCCCGAAAGAAGCTCCGCTTGACACATGGGTTCGCATCATTGCGGCGGCTGTTTTCATTCTGACCGCGCTTACCGATATGCTTGACGGAAAGATTGCGCGCCGTTTCAATCTTGTGACCGATTTTGGAAAATTTATTGATCCGCTTGCGGACAAGTTCATGGTTTTCGGCGCGATGCTTGGTATACTTTACCGTTACGATTACATTCGCCCGATTTTCATATGGGCATCGCTTATCGTAATTTTCCGCGAGCTTGCGATAACCTCGATGAGACTTATTGTTGTCAACAAATCGGGTACAGTCGTTGCGGCGGCATGGCTTGGCAAGGTTAAGACGGTTACGCAGGTTGTCTGCATTGTAACGATACTGCTTGAGCCGGTTATTATTCCCGCTGGCAACATCGTTCACGATTGGCATTTGCTTTCGTATCTGACTATCATCGCGATGACCGTGATGACGCTCTGGTCGGGTATCGACTACATGAAGGCGTACTGGCCGCTGCTTGATCCGAATAAATAAGAATACGCAAAAAAGCACTTGCAGTTTATCATGACCGCAAGTGTTTTTTATATTGTGGATGCAGAATCAGTGATGCTTCACATCTTCAGGGATTTCGATTTCGCCTTCGATTTTTTCAAAAGCTTTGATCGCCTGGCGTATTAAATAGAGAATTTCGCCGTTTGCCGAACGTCCGTAATATTTTGAGATATAGTGAAGCTTATAATGAAGCTCGGGGTCGATCTCTATTCCAAGATGCTTGTTTTTCTTATTTCTCATAAAAAATCTCCAAAAAAACTTAATATAAGTATATTTTAAGATTATTTTGTGGTATAATGTTGTAAGTATACTTGAAATAAGTATACAAATTTTCACAAGGAGATTTTTATATGAGAATTGCAATTGTTGGATCAAGAAATATTACTGTAAATAATATAGCGGATTATGTTACAGATTGTGATGAGATTGTATCCGGAGGAGCGATTGGCGTTGATAAATGTGCTGCAGAGTTTGCAAAGAAAAACGGAATAAAGCTCTCTGAATTTTTACCTGAATATGACAAGTATGGTCGTGCTGCACCTATTGTCAGAAATAAAAAAATCGTTGATTATGCGGATAAAATAATAGTATTTTGGGATGGAAGCTCAAAAGGAACATTGTCAGTTATAAAATATGCTGAAAAAATCGGAAAAGTGTGTAAGGTAATTATTCTATAGCGAAAGAGTTTCTAATAATTCCGGTCGGCAGCTCGAAGTTCGAAGCGGCGCACACCCCCGTTTCACAATAAGTTGTTAGCTTAATGAATAAGTGATAAAGTGAAAAGCATTTGCAGTTTTTATGCCACGGGAGCATTTTGTATGTTATGAAGCTCAAACTTCCATGCCGCTTCGCTCAGATATTATTTTATCAATCATAGCGCAAACTTTGTCAAAATTATTCTCTACGTCACTATTCGAAAAACGAAGAACAAGTAACCCATATTGTTCGAGTATTTTTGTGCGTATTTTATCGTGAGCTTTACCGGTTGAGGTATAGTGCTGGTATCCATCAAGCTCTATCACAAGACGTGCTTTGTGACAGTAAAAGTCGGCAATAAAGTTATCTATAATACGTTGTTTATATATTTTTATTAGGATAATGTTGCAAAAAATCGTACTATAAATGGCTTTCTTGACGAGTCATATTACGGCGCAAATTTTTTGCAGTACCAAGCAAACTATTGTTTTTCTTTATAGGTACGTTTTTCATGCTGTTTACCTCGCATTGCCCTCTCCGGCACTTCGTGCCACCTCTCCCAGAGGGAGAGGCTCAATGATAGCCTACCGCCAAAGGCTCTCCTCATGGGAAAGATTTTAGCATAGCCTACCGCCAAAGGCTCTCCTCATGGGAAAGACTTCGGGATAGCTTGTAGCCTTGTAGCTAAAGGCTCTCCCACCGGGAGAGCTGTCACCGCAGGTGACTGAGAGGGCAATAAATGCCGAATTGTTTATAGAGAAGACATATACTGCCTCGCTATACTTCACACCAATTTCCCCATCGCCGCAACCGCACATTTTGCCGCGGAGAGCTCGTCACCGTCGTCGGGATCGGTTATACCTGCATTTGCACGCTCCTGATTCCACACCGCACGAAGTACCGCTCCTGCGTGAAGACCGAGTGTTGCCGAAACGGTGAAAAGTGCCGCTGTTTCCATTTCTGATGCGAGACAGCCGCCGCGAAGCCATGCCTGCCATTTTGTTGTAAGATCGTCCGCAACCGGCATACGGTTTGGCGAGTGCTGACCGTAAAAAGAGTCTTTACAGTGCACGACGCCGACGTGATACGGATGTGCTGTTTTTGCGGCTGCATTTGCAAGTGCTGTTGTAACGCCGAAATCGGCAATAGCAGGGTATTCGATTGGCAGATATTCGCGTGACGTTCCCTCGGCACGTATCGCCGCTTGTGCGATAACGATGTCACCTGTCTTGACGTCATGTGCCATACCGCCGCAAGTACCGACACGAATGAGAGTTTCAACGCCGACCATTTTCAGTTCTTCGATACATATAGCGGTTGACGGGCCGCCGATGCCGTGAGACGTGACGAGGACACGTTTACCGTCAATTTTGGCTGACCATGTGGTATATTCACGTCTTGATGCGACAAACGCAGGTTCATCCATAAGCCGTGCGATTTTTTCAACTCTTTCGGGGTCACCGCAGATTATTGCGCCGCGTGCACCGTCCTCGCGTTTCAGTCCGATATGATACATAATTTCTTCGTTCATGGTGTTTCCTCCAACAAAAACCGTCCCCGATAAATCAAGGGACGGAGAAAGTATAAAATTGATTTACCGTTACAATAATTATAACAGAAGCGGTGTTATTTGTCAAGTTTAATCGGCACGGTGGAGCGTTACGCCGCCAAGCTTCACAGTGCACTCATCGAGCAGTTCGAGTTTCATTGTATAAGTTTGTTTTGAGCCGCGGTTTGTTTTTTTGTTATCGAAGCCGTTGATTGCGGCGCTGACTGTTACGCTGCTGCCGTCAGCGGTATAATCAATTATTTGATCGTTACAGACAAGCTTTCCCGATTTTGTGAATTCGAGGGTATGACTGTTACCGTTCCACGTTCCGACGATGGAAAATTCCTCGATGTTTTCCACGATTTCGCACGGTACGGCGGTGTTTTCAGGCGTTTGCGGCACAAGTCCGTTCACTAAAAACGCGCACACGAAAAATATTGCTGTCGATATTGACAGCGCGATTTCTTCAAGCATTTTTTCCTCCCGGTTACTATTTTCTACGGTAATAGTATGCCGTGTTTTTTTATGAGTATTTGAGGGAATTTTTTTCGTTTGCGAAAAATGTTTTGTTTGCTTTTTGGGAAAAAGTAACTTTTATCCTCGTTAATATAAAGATACATTAAATTTCTTTGTATTGCGCTCCGAATTTCGCGTAAATTCGAGGGATGGGACACCAGCTGCGCAGTTTTCCCACCCCTCGAGCTCCCCTGCTTCCTTGCTTACTCTCGATTTGCGCTCAACTCCGCCTGACGGCTCCGGATTCGCTTTGTTAGCCGTGACCGTTCGTCCGCCGCCAGCTACGTCGGCGGCTCAGCGACTTCATTATTTCTTAAGTTTTGCTGCGCAAATCTAACTTTAGCCTTCTCCGGTGGGAGAAGGTGTCGAGCATAGCGAGACGGATGAGGCGTATTGTGCAGTGAACTCCAAAGATGTGATGAGGGAAGCGATTATCGCAATACGGTCGTTGGGATACCGAACGGAGGCGGAGGAGCCGGAGTGAGGAGGGTTCCCG
>CAYSFT010000066.1:0-10059 GCA_964430755.1 uncultured Lachnospiraceae bacterium
CTCATTCGCAATCAATTTAATATTATTTTTTGTCTAAACTTTGGGGTTCACTTCATTTCAAAAGCTCCTTTAATATTGTGTTTACAGCATACGCATAGCGACAAACTTTTCGCTTACGGTGATACCAACGTCAAGCAGTGTTACTTCATCGGTAACAACCGCGTATGAATCGGGTGCATCCTCGATCACTTCTGCGCCGAGAGATGCGAGACAGTGGCTCGGCTTTTTGTCAAAACGCAAGTACCAACGGGATTTAAGTCTGTCTGCGGGGAGGATTTCGTCGTCACCGAGACGTTCCCAGACCTGCGTTGTGTGTACAGGATGCGAGAGATATGTCGCGATCTCGATGATATCGGAAACAACTGCGCTCGCTGTCGGCAGCTTACCTGCGCCGCGTCCGTAGAACATTACGTCGCCGATCGCGTTACCGTTTACGAGTACGCCGTTATATACGTCGCTGATGCTCGAAAGCGGATTCGAGTGACGTACAAGAGTCGGGCAGACGCACGCACTGACCTTGTCGCCGACACGTATCGCTTTACCGATAAGCTTTATCGAAGCACCGAACTTCTCTGCGTTTGCGACGTCGCGGAGCGTTACACCGCGTATGCCCTCGGTTTTAACCTTATCGGGCGGAACGAGCTTGCCGAATGCAATCGCGGAAAGTATCGCTATCTTACGGCAGGTGTCGATACCGTCAACGTCAGCAGAGGGATCGCGTTCTGCGTAACCCTTTTCCTGTGCCTCGGCGAGTGCGGTGTCGAAATCCTTGTGCTCGTTTATCATTTGTGTTAAGATGTAGTTTGTAGTACCGTTGAGGATGCCGTTGACCTCGGTGATATCGTTTGCAGTCAAGCAGTTACCGATGGGATGGATGACAGGTATACCGCCGCCGACGCTTGCTTCAAAGAGGTAACGGACGTTATTTTCCGCCGCGATTTTGAGAAGCTCCGGACCGAAGGTTGCAACGACCTCTTTATTTGAGGTTACAACGCTCTTACCTGCCTTAAGTGCCGCACTCGAAAACTCGAACGCAGGATGTGAGCCGCCCATCAGCTCGGCGCAGATCTTAACCTCGGGATCGTTTATGATCACATTTACGTCATGGACGATTTTATCGGCGAAGGGACTGTCCGGGAAATCGCGCAAATCGAGGATATATTTTATATTGATTTCCTCACCGACACGCTCGGAGATAAGCTTTGCGTTTTGTGTCAGCACCTCTGCGGTACCGCCACCGACAACGCCGAAACCGAATATTGCTACATTTATCATTGTCTTTTTCCTTTTATTTTAAATTGAATATATACTATTGTATCACATTTATCGCGCTAATGCAATAAATTTTTCAAAAAAATCAGGTAAAATAGCGCAGAAGTATCTTCGAGAACGAATAAAAATCGTCAAACGGCGGATAACGCAGAGGATTGAGATCGAGATATGACGACGATCTGAGTACAGACGATTCGGTTGAGAAGGTGTTAAAGCCTGCCCGGCCGTGATATTTACCAATGCCGCTTTCGCCGATGCCGCCGAACGGAAGATGCGGATTTGCCATCTGCATAACGGTGTCATTGACACAACCGCAGCCGAAGTCGAGCCCGCCGAGAACGGTTCTGCGCGTATGCTTACTGTTAGTGAAGAGATAAAGCGCGAGCGATTTCGGGCGTTTGCTTAGTGTGCTTACGACGGTGCCGATATCCGTAAACTCAAAGACGGGTAAAATCGGGCCGAAGATTTCCTCGCTCATAAGCTTTGAATCCTTATCGATTCTTTCCATAAGTGTTAGTGAGATGCGGCCGGTATTCTCGTTAGCCTCACCGCCCATGAGGATATCGCCGTCTGCAAGGTAACTTCTCAGGCGGTCGAAATGCATACGGTTAACTATCTTCGGATAGAAACCGTTTTCGCAGGGATCCTCGGTGCAGAATTTATCGTGATACTCCTTGATATAACCAAGCAACTCGTCTTTGACGGAGCTTTCAACAAAGAGATAATCGGGAGCAACGCAGGTCTGTCCCGCATTCATGATCTTGCCTGCAACGATACGCTTTGCGGCGAGACGCAGGTTCGCGGTTTTATCAACGATACACGGGCTCTTTCCGCCAAGCTCGAGCACGACGGGCGTGAGTTTATCCGCTGCTGCTTTAGCGACGATGCGTGCAACTGCAGGGCCGCCGGTGTAGAACACCATGCCGAACTGTTCACGCTTGATCGCCTTTATTGCCTCGAAGCTATCCATATAAGCGGCAACACATTCGCGGTCGAAGTAACGTCCGATCAGCTCACAGAGGAGTTTACTTGTATTCGGTGAATTCTCCGAGAGCTTGAGAATGGTACAGTTACCTGCGGCGATTGAAGATATCAGCGGCATAATTGCGAGCTGGAAGGGGTAGTTCCAAGCTGAGAATATCATAACAAGTCCGCGCGGATGACGGAGCTTATAGCTTGCGGCAGGCATCATATAAAATGGCGTGCACACAGGCTTTGCTGTGTTCCACAGTCTCAGATTACGCAGAGTGTGATTGAGCTCCTGCTCAACCATACCGATTTCGGTGATATATCCCTCGCGGTGAGATTTACCGAGGTCTGCGCGCAGTGCCTCGAGGATTTCCTCCTCATTATCTCGGATCATGATTTTAAGATTTATAAGAAGCTGACGGCGAAAAGAGACATCACGTGTCTGACCGCTTGCATAGAATTCACGCTGTGCGTTTATGATTCTTCTAAGGTCAGCGGCAACGGCCGTTTTCTCCGAGCCTTTATTTTTTTTGCTTGTTTTTGTTGTGTTCATGACAGTCCTCCGTATAAGTGTAGACTTTAACTAATTATATTATATACCATCAAATGTTAAAAAAGCAACCCCCTTTGACATATTTGTTATGAATTTGTTTGAATTATTTTTGAAATTATTGTTTACATAGAGGATTTAGACGGGTTTTGGATGTTTTGCGACGCAAAGTGACCTAAGCCTCGCCCTTTGGGAGAGGTGGCGAGCGAAGCGAGACGGAGAGGGGTTCAACGGAGAGGGCAGATTTACGAGAACCCTCATCAGTCACGCTGTAAGCGTGACAGCTTCCCCCGGGGGAAGCCTTGGGAGTTGAATTGTGGATTAGACGAAATATAATGGGACTTTTTACGGTATCATCGAATTTTGCTTTGCGGTACAAAGTTACCAAAAGCCTTCCCTTGAGGGAGAGGTGCAAAAGATTGCTTCGCAACTTTGCCGGATGAGGGCAAGACACACGGATGAGGGCAAGACACACGGATGAGGCTAAACAAAAGAGCTGCCACGTTTATTGCGACAGCTCATGATTTTATTAAACTGTATGAATCTTATTTTCCGCATCAGCGTGGTCGGCGTCGATACCGTACTGCTGATTCTTTCTCCATTCGAAGAACTTTTCTGCAACCTGGGGGAAGAGCGCATACGAGAGAACGTCCTCATCCTGCACTGCCCACGGCTTCACTTCCTCGCGGAGTGCTTCAAGCTCGGGCTTCAGGTCATCTGCCGGACGGTATGTGATCGGCTCGGTGTCGCCGAGGATCTTCTTCTGGAAATCCGGCTTGATCGGCATCGGTGATCTGCCGTACTCGCCGCGGACAAGTCCCTTGAACTCCTTAGTGACGTTCTTATAACGCTCGCCCATGATCACGTTGAACACTGCCTGCGTTCCGACGATCTGGCTTGACGGTGTTACAAGCGGAGGATAACCTGCGTCTGCACGTACACGCGGCACTTCCTCAAGCACCTCGATGAACTTATCCGATTTGCCTGCCTGCTTTAACTGTGAAACGAGGTTCGAGAGCATACCGCCCGGAACCTGATAAAGCAGAGCGTTAACGTCCACCTTAAGCACCTTCGGGTCGAGCAGACCGCTTTCCATATATTTTTCACGAAGCGGCATGAAATATTTCGATATCTCATCGAGCTTTGCAAGGTCGAGTCCCGTGTCATATTTTGTTCCGGCAAGGGAAGCAACGAGCGGCTCTGTCGGCGGCTGTGATGTTCCCATCGACATAGGCGAGATTGCGGTGTCAACGATGTCAACGCCTGCCTCAATTGCCTTGAGAAGTGTCATTGAAGCAACGCCTGCGGTGTAATGCGTGTGGAGCTGGATCGGTACTTTAACAGTTTCTTTTACTGCCTTGACGAGGTCGTATGCGTCATACGGCTTTAAGAGACCTGCCATATCCTTGATACAGATCGAGTCAGCACCCATTTCTTCAAGCTGACGTGCGTACTTGGTGTAATATTCGGTGGTGTAAACGGGACCTGTGGTATAGGAGATCGCCGCCTGGACGTGACCGCCTTCCTTTTTGGTTGCCTTTATTGCGGTCTTTAAGTTGCGCGGATCGTTGAGTGCGTCGAAGATACGCAGAATGTCGATACCGTTCGCGATTGACTTCTGAACGAAGTATTCAACAACGTCATCCGCATAGTGACGGTAACCGAGGATGTTCTGTCCGCGGAAAAGCATCTGGAGCTTGGTATTCTTTACAGCTGCACGGATCTTGCGAAGTCTCTCCCACGGATCCTCATTAAGGAATCTCATGCAGGAATCGAATGTTGCGCCGCCCCATGCTTCGAGGGAATGATATCCGATGCCGTCCATCTTTTCAAGGATGGGAAGCATCTCGTCTGTCGTCATACGTGTTGCAACGAGCGACTGATGCGAGTCACGCAGGACGGTTTCGGTAATTTTTACTTTTGCCATTTATACGGTTCCTCCGTTATTATCAGATTTAGGTATGTGGTGTGCTGTTTGTGATTCGGGGCGTCGAGGACGTCGCCCCCTACAAGTGGATGCGATTGTGTTGTTTGCTATATGTATTATTTAAGTTTGTTGACGGGTAGGGGAGGGGCTTGCTCCTCCCGAAAAAGCTTGCTATATGTATTATTTAAACATTGAGAGGAATACTCCTGCCGCAACAGCCGAGCCGATAACGCCTGCGACGTTTGGGCCCATTGCGTGCATGAGCAAGAAGTTTGCGGGATTTGCCTTCTGTCCCTCAACCTGAGCAACACGTGCCGCCATAGGTACAGCGGAAACGCCTGCCGAGCCGATGAGCGGATTGATCTTTCCTTTTGTTACAAAGCACATGATCTTGCCGGTCAGAAGTCCGCCGATGGTTGAGATACAGAAAGCGGCAAGACCGAGGAAGATGATCTTGAGGGTTTCCGGAGCAAGGAAGTTTTCCGCGTTTGCGGTTGCGCCGACCGAAACACCGAGGAAGATGGTCATGATATTCATAAGCTCGTTCTGTGCGGTTTTGGAAATTCTGTCCGTAACGCCGCAGACGTTCATTAAGTTACCAAACATAAGGAAGCCGATAAGCGGTGCCGCATCCGGAACGATAATGGCAACAACGACGGTTACAACTATCGGGAAGATGATAAGCTCGGTTTTTGAAACGGGACGCAGAGCCGTCATAACGATTTCGCGTTCCTTTTTAGTCGTGAGCAGTCTCATAAACGGCGGCTGAATTATCGGGATAAGAGCCATATATGAGTAAGCCGCTATGGCGATTGCACCGAGAAGATGGGGAGCGAGAGTTTTTGTTACGAGTATCGCAGTCGGTCCGTCTGCGCCGCCGATGATACCGATCGAGCCTGCTTCCATCGGAGAGAAGCCGAGCAGAAGCGCACCAAAGAAGGCAACGAAAACGCCAAGCTGTGCGCCTGCACCCATGAGTAAGCTCTTGGGGTTTGCGATGAGAGACGTGAAATCGGTCATTGCGCCGACGCCCATAAAGATGAGCGACGGATATATGCCGAGCTTAACGCCGAGATAAAGGATATCTATAAGACCGCCGTTATTGAACACCTCTTTAAGCATGACCGAAAGCGGAACGTGTTCACCTGCGGCAACCTGTTCTGCCGTGAGATAATAATCGTCGAAGAAAAACTCTGTATGAATAAGGTTTGCGCCGGGGAGGTTTGCAAGGAGCATACCAATCGCAATGGGAAGCAGAAGCAACGGCTCAAATTTCTTGACTACTGCAAGATAAACAAGCACAAACGCTATACCCCACATTATGAGAGTTTTCCACCAGAAGTCGGGAGCGATACCCTCGCCCGTGAACATTTTGGCAACTCCCGTGGTATCGAGAAAGTTTTTGATTGTATCTAACATAGCTGTACCTCTTTATATACGGCAGAGGTATCAGTTCATTGTTACGAGAACGTCGCCGGAATTTACGGAAGCACCCTTTTGTACGTTAACGGATGCGATAGTGCCGTCATCGGGAGCAGGGATGTCATTTTCCATCTTCATAGCCTCAAGAACGCAGATAACATCGCCCTTCTTGACTGCCTGACCGACGGTTACGTTAACCTTAAGAATAGTTCCGGGCATAGGTGCCGAAACCGAAACTGCGCCGGCACTTCCTGCAGGAGCCGCAGCCTTGGGAGCAGGTGCAGGAGCGGCAACAGGAGCAGCAGCCGGAGCCGGAGCAGCAGGCGCGCTTGCAACAGGTGCAGCAGGTGTTACGGGAGCAGCCGGAGCAGCAGAAACGCCTGCGCCAAGCTCCTCAACCTCAACTTCATATACATTACCGTTAATGGTTACACTGAATCTTCTCATTTTAATAATCTCCTTTATATATCGTTATTTTGATGCCGTGCGCTTAAAGGACACGACTCGGAAGGATGTCTGCGGCTTATCCATGACGAGGGCAATTGCCGCCGTTATTGCCGCAACAAGCTCTGCGTCATCGCAATGCGGCTGTACGAGTGTTGGCTCTGCCTGTACGGGTGCTTTTTGAACCGGTGCGGCAGGTGTAGCTTTTTCGCCCTTATAAAACACCAGCTTGAAAACCGAAAGCACAGCCCATAAAATAATGAGCACTGCGAATACAACGCCCATACCGAGAAGCACGGTCTGCAGTCCGAACGGAATTGCATCTGCTATATTCATCGGCGCATCGTATCCGGAAGCATCGGCGAGAAAAATCGGATTTACTGTCATTTGTATGTCCTCCTCTTATAAAGGAAGATTGTTGTGACGCTTTGGCACGCAGAGGTTATTCTTTGCGCCGAGCATCTCAAATGCGGATGAGGTGCGCTGACGAAGCTCATCTAAATTTATAATATCGTCAATCTCGCCTGCCTTTGCTGCGATAACCGGGGATGCCATAACGCTGTCCCATTTAGCTTCAATCTCACCGCGTTTACTATTATCGGTGACCTTTTCGTTCCATGCGAACGCAACGGCGGATTTTGTCGGCATTGCACTTATCTTTGCGCTCTCTGCGGCAAACGCGATGTCAGCACCGATGGATTTTGAACCCATGAGCGTATAAGCAGCGCCATATGCTTTTCCGAGCACGACTGTAACCTTTGCAGTTTCGCTTGAAGCATATGCACTTGCAAGCTTTGCCAGTGCCGCACCGTACTGTCCCTTTTCGGCATCGACCGAAACCTCGTAACCCTCTGTGTCAACAAGTGTCAGCACGGGAACCTTGAAGCAATCGCAGAACGAAATAAATCTTGCCGCCTTTTTAGCAGCACAGGCAGAGAGCTTTCCGTTCTTGACTGCCGGATTGTTTGCAACAACGCCTATAACCATGCCGTTGAGCGTTACGAAGCCTGTGAGCATTGAGCCTGCATAATCTGCCGAAAGCTCGAGGAACTTTGCATCATCGGATATAGCCGCGATAACGTCAGCCATATTGTAACCGTCATTTGCTGTGATAGCGGAAACCGCAGGAGTGAGACGGTTGATTTCGTCGGTGGTTTGCGAATATGCTGTACCGTCTGCGTTGTTCTGCGGAATATAGGAGAGGAGCACTCTCGTATATGCAAGTGCAGCCATATCAGTGTCGCACACAGCATGAATCTGCCCGTTCTTTGCGGCAGTTTCAATCTTGCCGAGTGCGGCTTTCTTGTCGATCTCATTAAGAATAAACGGCGGATTCACATAGAAGCTTGCGTCCTTTGCTCCGACTAAAATATCGAACATCGAAGCAACAGTCGCCATCGCGCCGCCGCAGTTTCCTGCAATGACACCGATCTGCGGTATAACACCGGAAGCATCGGACACCTTTTTCATAATCTTGCCGTAACCTGCGAGAGCCGATACACCCTCAAGGACATATGCGCCGGCACTGTCGAAGATGCCGATAATCGGAGCACCGTTCTTTATCGCGAGATCGTAAAGATCACAAATCTTCTTTGCGTGCATCTCGCCGAGTGCGCCCTTCATTCTTGAAAAATCCTGAACAAATGCGAAAACGAGTCTGCCGTCGATCGCGCCGTAACCGGTGACGACACCCTCAAGCTCGCAGTCTGCACCGCCAAGCTCTGCGGCAATGCTGTGAGCAAATGCTCCTGTCTCGGCGAAGGTTCCCTCGTCAAAGAGTGCGGCGATGCGTCCCTTTGCGCTCGAAGCTTCACTCGCGGCAAGTTCACGAAGCTCTGCTGCCGACTTCACGTTCGGCAATGTGTTTTGCGTGGTAGTCTTCATGTATTTACCTCCAAAATCATGGTTGTTGTATATTTTTACGGATAAATCTGTAAATATGTTAAAAAGTTCACAAAACAGGTGCGCTTTTTAAATAAATACCATTCTACCCCATTATAATACTATTATAAAACAAATCGTGTCATTTTTCAATATGCAAATTGCTTTTTTTATGGTTTTTTTACAATAATTTTATGTTAAAATAGACGATTTATCATTGTTTACAATATAATGTATATTTTGACAAGAGGGTATGGTAAAATATATAAATAACATTATGTAAAGGAAAAATAAAATGTTAATTGATTTCCATACTCACGCTTTTCCCGATAAAGTTGCCGAAAAAGCTATCCCGAAGCTTGCCGGTATCGGCGGTATCGAAGCGTATGGCGACGGTACGATATCAAGTCTGCTTTCACGCATGGACGAGTGGAGCGTTGACCGCGCTGTAATACTTAATATTGCCACAAATCCGAAGCAGCAGACAAACGTAAACAATTTTGCCATCGAAATAAATTCATCGTCTGACCGTTTGTACGCCCTCGGCTCGCTCAATCCCGATAGTGACTGTATAAAAGAAGAAGCGCGGCGTTTGCGTGAGGCAGGCATACGCGGAGTCAAGATTCATCCCGACTATATGGAGAGAACGATTGACGACGAAAAGTTTGATGCGGTGTATGCGGCTTGTGTCGAAAACGATATGTTTGTTGTGACGCATTCGGGCTGGGATTTTATCTCGCCTGATTTTATACACTGTACGCCCGAGCGGATTCTGAAGGTGCTTGCGAAGTTTCCGTCGCTGAAGCTTGTTGCGGCACATATGGGTGCTTGCCGTCAATGGGACGAGGTTGAGCGGTTGCTTATCGGCAAAAACGTATGGCTTGAAACCTCGCTTGCGCCGGTGTTTGACCTTGACAGGGCGCAATGTGCAAGGATGATAAAAAATCACGATCCGGACAAGATACTTTTCGGAAGCGATTTTCCGTGGTACTGTTCAGACCGTGAATATGAATATGTTGATTCGCTCGAGCTTTCCGCCGAGCTGAAGCGTAAAATTTACAGCGAGAACGCAATTGCATTATTGGGAGACAAATAATAATGAAGAAAATTGTTGTAATCGACGGACAGGGCGGTAAGATCGGTGCACAGCTTATCGGCGCACTGCGCACAAAGGGTATTGCGGCACAGATAATCGCCATCGGAACTAACAGCAGTGCAACCGCGAATATGTTAAAGAACGCTCCCGATGCGGCGGCGACAGGTGAAAACCCGGTTATCGTTGCCTGCCGTGATGCCGATATTATCGTCGGCCCGATCGGTATCGTTATTGCGGATGCGCTTTACGGAGAGATTACGCCTGCAATGGCAGTTGCAGTCGGACAGAGCCGTGCCGCGCGTATACTCATCCCGATGACCAAATGTGACAGTATGGTTATGGGAGTCGGTGATGCGGCGCTCGGAACGCTCATAAACGAGGCGGTCACGCGTATTTCGGAGATGGTTTAAAAAATTGAAAATTGCAGAAAATATTTTTCTGTGGTGTTGAATTGTCAATGATAGGTGACACATTTTTCAGAAATACTTGTCAAGGTGG
>CAYSFT010000067.1:0-9944 GCA_964430755.1 uncultured Lachnospiraceae bacterium
TTTTTGCCATAAAATATGCACCTCCAAAAGCGTCTAACTTTTGGGGTGCATATCAAAAGAAGGCTCCTTTTTTGCTTCTCCGAAAAAGAAACCAATGAAGCTATTGAGCCGCCGACGTAGCTGGCGGCGGACGATTGGTTACCACAAACAAAGCGAATCCGGTGCCGTCAGGCGGAGTTGAGCGCGAGTCGAGAGCACCTGCGCTGCAGAAACAATGAAGCCACGGATGCCGGCGAAGCTGGCAGGACGAGCGGTCACAGCTGACCAAGCGAATCCGGAGCCGCAAGGCGGAGTTGAGCGCAAGTCGAGCATAGGCAAGGAAGACGGGGAGCTCGTGCACTCGCCAGAGGCGATGTGCTGTGGGACAAACCTGCGTCAGCTGGTGTCCCATCCCTCGAATTTACGCGAAATTCGAAGCGCAATACAAATAGATTTTATGTATCTTTATATTCCGCGGATAAAAGTTACTTTTGCGCCCAAAAGGTGAAAGAAAGCAATTCCCCGAAGCGCACTGCTTCGAACATCGTATCATTCGAGAGGGACGACAACCAATGCTGGCGCAATGTTTTTCGCCCCTCTCGAGCTCTCCCCCTTTCCTTTGCCACGCTCGACTTGCGCTCAACTCCGCCTGCGGCTCCGGATTCGCTTTGTTAGTGGTAACCGTTCGTCCTGCCAGCTTCGCCGGCATCCGTAGCTTCATTGTTCCTTTTGCGGCATAAAGTTGCTCAAAGCCTTCCCTTGGGGGAGAGGTGCAAAAGATTGCTTCGCAACTTTGACGGATGAGGGCAAATCAGCGCACCAACGCCGCTAAAGCGGCTGAAGTTAGTTTGGTGCGAGAAAAAAGCCAATGCAGAATCAAACCGCATTGACTTTTATTTTTATCTGTTTTCCTTGTTAATAGCTTCCCAGATGCCGTTAAGATAAACAGCACCGAGCGCACGGTCGTAAAGACCGTAACCGGGTCTGCCCGATTCACCCCAGATCATACGTCCGTGGTCGGGACGGATATAACCGTCGAAATCAACATCCCATGCAGCCTTGAGTACATCGTACATATCAAGCGAACCGTTTTCGCTTAAGTGTCCGGTTTCGTTAAAGTCGCGAGGACCGGTGATCTTGATGTTGCGTGCGTGCAGGAAGTGAATACGCTTCATTGCTCCAAAGTGACGGATCATGTCAACAACATTGTTGTTAGGATCAACGCCGAGCGAGCCTGTGCAAAGTGTCAGACCGTTGCATTCGCTGTCAACCAGCTTGCAGAAGCGGTCGAGATTCTTCGCATTGGTGATAACTCTCGGAAGTCCGAAAATACCCCACGGCGGATCGTCCGGATGAATTGCCATCTTGATGCCGTTCTCCTCACAAACGGGAATAATACCGTGTAAGAAGTAGCTCATGTTCTCCCAAAGCTTTTCCTCGTCAACAGATTTGTACTCTGCAAGCAGTGCACGAAGACCGTCCTGGGTGTAGCTTTCGTCCCAACCGGGCAGGGAGAGCTTCTTGGTGTTGGGGTCCATCGCGAGAACCTCTGCATCGCGGTAAATGAGACAGGTCGAGCCATCGGGATTCTTGTGTGAAAGATCCGAACGGAGCCAGTCGAATACGGGCATAAAGTTATAGCAGATAACCTTTACGCCTGCATCTGCAAGCTTCTTGATGTTGCGGCGGTATACCTCGATATACTCATCGCGGGAAGGCTTGCCGAGCTTGATGTCCTCGTGTACAGGTACACTTTCAACCACCTCAAAAGCAAGGCCGTGAGCATTTGCGCAGTCTTTTACCTTCGCAATACTCTCAGCACTCCACTCTTTTCCGGGCGGAACATCGTAAACCGCCGAAACGATACCGGTCATACCGGGAATCTGCGAGATATACTCAAGACTAACGGGATCGCCGTCACCGTAATGGCGGAAGGTCATTTTCATTTCCTTCATAGGTGTTTCCTCCTATATAAATTTTCTAATATAATGATACATGAAAAAGTACCGTTTGTCAATAAAAAATTCACTCTTAAATTTGTGACACTTTAGATTTTGAATCAGTTATCGGCAAGCTTCTGCAAGCGGATATCCTTTCCGACAAAGCGCATAACCATAAAATCCCCGAAAAGGCGGCTGGTTATACGGTCACTGTAACGCTCGCGAATCTCATTCTGCGTAAGATTTGTGCTGATGAGCATCGACTTTGAATGATTGATTCGCGTATTAATAATGTTATAAAGGCACGAAACCGTAAACTGATTTGTCATTTCGGTTCCGAGATCGTCGATTATAAGCAGGTCACAGTCGAAATATTTGTCAGTACGCGACTCGGATCCATCACCGTATGAACGCCCGAAACGCTCAAACTCAAAATCCGAGAGGATATTCTGTGCCGTATCGTAAACAACGTCATAACCGTTTTCGATAACCGTCTTGGCAATCGCCGTTGAAAGGTGGGTTTTGCCGAGTCCCGTTGTTCCGCAGAAGAAAAGGTTTTCGCCGCTTGTTCCGTTGAAGCCCTCTGCATATGCCTTGCAGGCAGAGAGTATCATTTCCATGTTGGAGCGCTCTTCGGGAGAACGGCTGTAATAATCAAGTTTAAATGTGTCGAAGCTCTGTGTTCGAATGAGATTACCGATGCCGGAGCTTTCGTAACCTGCAAGCGTCAGTGCACGCTTTAAGCAGTCACACATCTTCGTTCCGACAAAACCGGTGTCCGAGCAGGTTTTACATTCATATTTGACCGCCGTATAATCCGCAGGATAACCGATTGATTCAAGATATGCCGCACGTGCCTCCTGAAGTGAAAGGTTTTCCTCTTTGAGAGCAGCGATACGCTCATCAAGTCCCTCTTTGCCCTGCATTGCCGCACGAAGGATGTTAAATCCCGTTTCGGAAAGTACACGGTCTATCTTTTCAAGCTCCGGGTAGATCATGTGCAGCTCTCGGAGGCGCTGCTCTGCCGCTTCCTTGGCACGCAGATTCTTACTCTGGTATTCCTCGCGTATCTTCGCGTAATTTTCCTTGTTGTAAGCCACCGATCTCCCCCCTTAGCTTTCTTTTTTGTTTTTTTCGAGCTGCTTCTGACTTCGCGCCAGTGCCGCTTCGAAATATTCATCCGTTTCAAAACCGGACTGATTCTTTTTGGCTTCGCTCTTGCTCTTTTGGTAAGCCTCAAACGAAGCGTCTATCGCCTCGAGCGTGGTGAGTCCCTCTTTGTGCCAGTTTTCAAGCACACGGCTCATATAAGCTAGCTTGTAAGCGCCAAGCCTGTCAACCGTCACCTCATATGCACGACCGATCACGTCAATGTCAAGCTTCCATTCGTCAAGCCAAGCCTCAAACGCCTTTTTCTCACGCGGTGTGAGCGCTCTGTCGGCGATACCGAGCGTGGTGCGCAGCTTGCCTATGTTTGTGTCAAGCTGATCCTTGCGTTTGATATATTCACCAAGTGCCGCCGCCGTGTCGATTCCCTCGTCGTAAAGACCGAGAGCTGTCTTTTCGATATAGCGAAGCGAACGCTTACCGCTGTCCTTACAGTATGCAAAAAGCATCGCTATGTATTCGCCGTCAAGACCGAGATGGTCATAAAGTCCGACAATGATCTGTGCCTCAGCCGGCGTGAACATCTTTTCAACGATCTGCTGACACATATCAATGATACCCGAAAGCTCTGCGTTCTTTTCGATAATGTCCGCCGCTTCGCTCTCGGTGTAATCGGGCAGTGACTCAGACTGAAGCTGCTTTTTTGTAGGCTCGGGTACTTTAATTTCACCGTCACATTCGGCAATTGACAAAACTCCTGCTTTAGCCCAAAAATCAAGCGACTTTGTTAGTGCAGATTTTGTGCAGTCAAGCTTTTTACAAAGCTCGGCGACGGCGTTGTCGAAGTCACGGCGCAGTGTATCGTCCGATGCCGCGAGGAGCAGCACCTTTAAGTCAAAGCCGTTTGCCGACGAAAGCGACGTCATAAGTGCCTCGCGAGGAAGCGCGAAAACACTGTCGCCATATTCGATTTTCAGTTTTTTCACGCTTGTCACCTCATAAAAAAGTTTATTTCCCAATTCGGTTAAGTATTTCTGCAGTTGAACAGATTTCAAATCTACTTCCAAGGCTCGCACTGTGGGAGAGGCTTTGCTGTCAATTTCATTGCAGAAACCAAGAAGGCAATCCTGGGAATTTATTTTGTAAGCTCGTAACAAAGAGTCATCAGCGAGTCGCCCATGTGGACGTTCTGAACAACAACATCCTTGTTCGAAAGGTTAAGCTCGGTGCTCGCAAAGTTCCAGAGCCCCTTGATGCCGAGTCCCGCAAGACGTTCCGCCATCTCGCGAACCGCATCCTTGGTAAGCGTGAGAACCGCGATGCTTACATCATTATTTTTCACGTAATCCTCAAGCTCGTCGATAGACTTGACGGTATAGCCAGAAATGTTACGTCCGATAACGGCAGGATTTGAGTCAAAGAGTGCTGTCAACTTAACTCCGCGGCGCTCGAAAACGGGACTTGCCGCAAGTGCTGTACCGAGATTACCCGAGCCGATTATGATTGCGTTATAATGCTGTGTAACGCCGAGTATCTCACCGATCTTGCCGTAAAGATATTTTACGTTATAGCCATACCCCTGCTGACCGAAGCCGCCGAAGCAGTTAAGGTCCTGGCGTATTTGTGAGGCTGTAACGTGCATCATCTTGGAGAGCTCGCCCGATGAAATTCTTAATATATCATTTTGCAAAAGCTCGCGCAGATAACGGTAATAACGCGGAAGACGTTTGATTACCGCAGGTGATACACGGCTCTTTGCAGAGGATTCCTCATCATTTATAAAATTGTTGGTTGCCATGATATCAATTACCTTTCCTGTGATTTTTGCAAATCCTTTTTTCTTTCTTATTTGAGATTCTTAACGGTTTCCATTACGTAAGCCGCAAATTCGTCGCAGGTAGCACCCGTGTCGCGTCCGGTGATAACGTACTTCTTGTCCTCGAACATACAGTAGTCGAGTGCACGCTCAAGCTTGTCTGCCGCTTCCTGTCTGCCAACATGGGAGAGAAGAAGAACAGTCGCACGGAGCATCGAGCAAGGATCGGCATATTTACCGCGTCCCTCTTTGATCATACGGGGTGCAGAGCCGTGAATAGCCTCGAACATCGCATATTTCTTACCGATGTTAGCCGAGCCTGCAGTACCAACGCCGCCCTGGAACTCTGCCGCTTCGTCCGTGATGATATCGCCGTAAAGGTTCGGGAGAACGAACACCTTGAAATCGGTGCGACGCTTCTCGTCAACGAGCTTTGCGGTCATGATATCGATGAACCATTCGTCAGACTGAATTTCGGGATATTCCTTGGCGATCTCCTCGCAGATACGGAGGAACTTACCGTCTGTTGTTTTGATGATATTCGCCTTGGTAACGATCGAAACGCGATCCTTCTTGTTCTTGCGCGCATATTCAAAAGCAAGACGAGCGATTCTGTTTGTACCCTCTGTGGTGGTTACGCAGAAGTCAACAGCGAGATCGTCGGTAACGTTAACGCCCTGCGAACCAACGGCATAGCTTCCCTCGGTGTTCTCACGGAAGAATGTCCAGTCGATGCCCTTATCGGGAACCTTAACGGGACGTACATTCGCAAAGAGGTCGAGGTTCTTACGCATAGCGACGTTCGCAGACTCAATATTCGGCCAGGGATCGCCTGCACGAGGAGTGGTTGTCGGGCCCTTGAGGATAACGTCACACTTGTAAAGCTCCTCCATAACGTCATCGGGAATAGCCTTGTTGCAAGCCGCACGGTTTTCGATAGTCAGACCGTCGATAACCTTGAAAACAACCTTGCCTGCCTTAACCTCGTCAGCAAGTAAAAATTCAAGAACGTCCTGAGCCGCCTTGGTGATGATCGGACCGATACCGTCACCGCCGCAGATACCGATGGTAAGCACGGGAAGCTTCTCGTAATCAACGAAATCCTTCGCCGCATTTATCTTCTCAACACGCTCAAGCTGGGAGCGCAGTACGCCCTCAAATTTTTCAAGAGCAGCTTTGATGTTTGCATCGTAATTGTTCATTGTTTCTATCTCCGTTTTTTTTAGATTTTTTATGATTAAGTGTATGTACACATTATCAACGTTGTTATGGTTTTGCATATAGAAGAGGGTACGCGGCTTTTTTGAAAAAAAGCCTGGCAAAAAACTTTAATGACGCTACCGCTTCACAGCCGTTTGCGTAAACTGTTTGGCTCTCTCGGTAGTCGGGGCCCGCCTCACTCCGGCTCCTCCGCCTCCGTTCGGTATCCCAACGACCGCGCAACAATAACCGTTTTTGCCGCCATATCTTTAGCGATTACGGCATAGAGTTACCCAAAGGCTTCCCTTGGGGGAAGCTGTCGAGCTTCGCTCGACTGATGAGGGCTTGCCTCTCACTCCGGGAGAGGTGTCGAACGAAGTGAGACGGAGAGGGCGTCTTCTCCGGTGGGAGATATGGGAAAAGATTGCTTCGCAACTTTGACGGAGAGAGCATTTCTCCCAACACCCTTTTCCACAAGCAGCCGAGTGACATTCTCACCCAAAATCCCACAATTTTCCTCAAAATCCGCCGTTTTTACGGCACAGAACACACGTTTTCCTCAAGCTTTTCCACAACCTGTGGAAAATTGCATATACTTTTCCACAGCCTTATTTTCCGGTTGCCTTTGCATTAAGCGAGGTATCCGCGCGAACACCGGCAAGGTATTCGTAATATCCCTGCGCCGCAATCATCGCCGCATTGTCACCGCAAAGTGAGCGCGGCGGCAGGTAAAGCTTGTATCCGCGCTTCTGGCAAAAATCTTCAAGCGCAGTACGTAAATGTGAGTTTGCCGCAACTCCGCCTGCTATAACAATATCGCGAAGTCCCGTCGCATCACACGCCATACCAAGCTTCTTGACAACTGACGTGGTAACCGCCTTTGTGAACGATGCCGCAATGTCCTCGCGGCTGTATTCTTCACCCTTTTGTTCTAAATTGTGAAGATGATTTATAACCGCCGTCTTGAGTCCGCTGAATGAGAAATCAAGATTTTCACCGACGACCGCCGCAGACGGAAATTTCACCGCCGCACTGTCACCGAGCGCGGCAAGCCTGTCCATCTCTGCACCGCCCGGGTACGGCAGTCCCATAACGCGTCCAACCTTGTCAAACGCCTCACCGATCGCATCGTCACGCGTGCGTCCGACCGTTTCAAAATCGGTGTAAGATGTCACCTTTATAAGCGAGGTGTGACCGCCTGACGCAACAAGTGCAAGAAACGGCGGCTTTAAGTCCGCGTGAACGAAATAGTTCGCGGCAATGTGACCTTTTATGTGGTTGACGGGAATCAGCGGCTTGTTGTTTGCAAATGCAAGTGCTTTGGCAAAGTTAACGCCGACAAGCAGTGCACCGATGAGTCCCGGATTTGACGTAACAGCAATGGCGTCAATATCATCAAGCGTAACGCCGGCAACCTCGAGCGCTTCATAGGTGATACCCGATATAGCATCGCAGTGTGCACGGCCGGCAATTTCGGGAACGACACCGCCATAAAGCTTGTGTGTTTCAATCTGCGATGCAATTATATTTGAGCGAATGATACGTGAATCACCGTTGAATTCACAAACAGCGGCAGACGTTTCATCGCAGGAGCTTTCAATTGCAAGTATAAGCATATTAATAACCATGTCTTTGCAAAGCAAAGAGTTCTTTCTCAACAATTACTTTTTGTGCCCTTACGAAACCGGCTCCATCAAAGCCTCCCTCCTTGAGGGAGGTGGCTCGCGTCAGCGAGACGGAAGGAGTTCTCGTGATTGGCGTCAATCGCATTGTTTATCGGGAAGGGGTTTCGTCAATGACGCATTCTCCCTTATTTCACGGCTCATAAGTAAACCGTCCTCGCGCGGCTTTGAATAAAACCCACGTCTGACACCGTCCACCTTGAATCCGCATTTTTCGTATAACGCACGTGCCGCCTTATTCGATACACGCACGTCAAGCAGTAAGCGTTCCACGCCGTCAACAGCGGCAATCCGATCCATCAGAGCAGTCGCAACACCGCATCTGCGATATTTTCCGGAAACAGCAAGATTTGTGATCTCGCCCTCGCCGAGAATCAGATACATTCCGACATATCCGATAACCTCGCCGTCCGCCTCGGCAACAAGCGCACGTGAGCAGTCGTTATCAAAAAACTCACCAAAGCCGTCCGCAGTCCAAGGAAGCGAAAAGCACTCATTTTCAAGCGCACACAGTGATGGAATGTCACCACGTGACGCTTCACGAACATTAAGCGTCATCAGTAACCGAATTTGCCGGAAAGACTGTCATCATCCTCGATCCAGCTATTCACGTCAACTATCTTGAAATCTTCTTCGCCTGTGCGGATGATAACCTTTTCGATTCCTGCATTGATTACAAGACGCTTACACATCATGCAAGAGCAGGTATCGGTCACAAGCTCGCCCGTTTTACCGTCAACGCACGCCATATAAAGCGTCGCACCGAGCATCTGATCGCGTGAAGCGGCGATAATAGCATTCGCCTCAGCGTGTACCGAGCGGCACATTTCATAGCGTTCGCCGCGCGGAATATTTAACTTATCGCGCATACACATACCGAGATCGGTACAGTTTTTGCGTCCTCTGGGTGCACCGTTATAACCGGTTGAAACGATAGTGTCATTTTTAACTATGATCGCGCCGTATTTCTTACGAAGGCAGGTACTGCGCTCCGACACGGTCTCGGCGATGTCGAGGTAGTAGTTATGCTTTGAAACACGCTCCATAGCAAGCTCCTTTTGTTTTAAATTGTTTTAACGAAATCAATAAGGAATTTCTTGAAGTCCTCGCCAACCTCGGGATGCTTGATACCCTCTTTGACGTTCGCCATAAGGAAACCGAGCTTTGCACCGAAATCGAAGCGTTCACCCTCATATTCAACCGCAGTCATACCGCCGTTTAGAGCAAGCTGACGCATTGCATCGGTGAGCTGAATTTCGCCGCCGGCACCGGGAGGTGTAGTCTCGAGGATGTCGAAAATTTCGGGAGTTAACAGAACTCGACCGAGAATGGAGAGATTTGAAAACATCTGGTCGGGCTTGGGTTTTTCGATCATATCGGTTACAAGATATGTATTGTCACCGTTGCTCTCGGCTTTGAGCGAGCAATATTTGTAAACCTGATCCCACGGCACGGGCTTCACGCCACAGCAGGGCTTACCGTATTTTTCGAAAGCTGTGGCAAGCTGTTTGCAGACGGGAGTTTCGGAAACGATAACGTCGTCGCCGTAAAGTATGTAAAAGGGTTCGTTTCCGATGAAGCTCTTTGCTTTGAGCACAGCGTGACCGAGGCCTTTGGTTTCCTTCTGACGGAGGAAATATACATTTGCAGACGAGCAAACACGGCGCATTTCCTCGATCTGATCGAGCTTGCCCGCATCGGCGAACTTCTTTTCATATTCAACATTGAAATCGAAATAATTTTCAATAGCTTCCTTACCGCGACCTGTGATAATAAGGATATCCTCTGCGCCTGCCGCAACCGCTTCTTCAACTAAAACGGATATTGCCGGACGGTCAACAAGAGGGAGCATCTCCTTAGGTACGGATTTCGAAATGGGCAGCATACGAGTACCGAGTCCTGCCGCGGGAATCACCGCTTTTTTGATCTTCTGCATTTTTGTTCCTCCTTGATGAGTAAATTTTGAATAAAAAATCCCTTATACTTTATTATATCGCTTTTTTGTTAATAAATCAAGTAAATTTTCACATAAATGTGCGCTTTAATGTAAGAAAACAATCAAATGGCAAAATTAAAAGTAACTTTTTTGCCACAAGCAGTATTAATGCGGCAAAATAAAAGAAACAATGAAGCCGTTGAGCCGCCGACGTAGCTGGCGGCGGACAAACGGTCACCGCTGACAAAGCGAATCCGGAGCCGTCAGGCGGAGTTGAGCGCGAA
>CAYSFT010000068.1:0-9292 GCA_964430755.1 uncultured Lachnospiraceae bacterium
AATTGCCGGTTAAATAGCAATACGTCCCCATCTATAACGGATGGGGATGTTTTTTGTATAACGAAAACCACCAGCTAAGCTGGTGGAACCGAACCGTTAAAAACGGACAATGACAAAAAAGCCCTCCTATGGTATAATAGAAATATCATAGGAGGAATATTTATTGATTCAATTCATCGAGCGATTTTATTTCGATTCCCGTGAAATATTTCGGAAGGATTTCCTCTGCCGGATATCCGAGGTCAGCAAGATCGCGTACTCCGATTTGCGAGAGTCCAACGCCGTGTCCCCATCCCTTGCCGACGAAAATGAAGTTGTTTGCATTGCTTGCTTTAACGGTTACAGTTTCCGTTGTGGAGGATGTACCGCTTAACTTGATCTTACCTTTTGCGGTCAGTGTATAAGCATCATCCGCCGTGATTTCGGCTTGTCCCGATGCGCTCAGTACGGTAACTGTTTCCATTTCACTCACCGGGTAAGAGGTATCTGCGGTTTTTATGTTGAGATCCTCAGGTGATTGGGTGAAGAAGGTTGTCTGTTCTGCTTCAACCTCACCCTTGCCAACAACAAAGTTTGCGCTGTTTACGTATTTCGAGAGGGAAAGACGTACCTTTTCGCAGGTTTTGACCGTGGCCTTGTTTCCGTATGTATCGGTGAACGTGATCTGACGGACGTAGGTTGAATTTTCGGCAAGCTGGTCAATGTTGATTGATTTTATTTCGCCGCGAAGGGAAGTGTAACCCTTTGAATTAAGGTATGAGCAAAGCGCGGACGGTGAAACCTCTGTTTGCCATGCGCCCTCAGAATGATTGGTGTAAATTTCCCATGGGGTTTGTACTGCAACGAGATACGGTATATGCTTGAAGCCCCATTCATCATAACAGCTGACTGTCACTCCGCCTGTCACTGCACTGTAATATGCCTGAACGATCTCGTTATCATAGGTCATAACAAGTCCTGCGGTTTCTTCGACTGCTTGATTAACGCGGTCGTTAACACGTGTCATTCCGCCGTAGACCTGGCAGTGTTGGGAATTACAAACGTCCACCTGATATGAAGCTTCGTGTCTCACTCCTGCGAGCACAAACGAACGAACACAGATTGAAAACGCCTTTTGTGCTTCAAGCGGCCATGATGGGGAAATTTCATATGAAATAACGCCTTTTACGTAATCTCCGAGCTTGATTATGTCAGTCAGCGAAACGCCGTCAACATTTCCCTCAATATATCGGCGGAACATAAATGTTCCTGCATAGAGCTTTTTTGCCGGAGTTACAAGATATGCGGTCTCACCCTCGGGAGACGGTTTTGCAGTAAGTCCGAGTGCGGTTGTGTCGCCATCGTCATATTCAAAGAGGATTTTGTCTGTCAGCGGATCAACGAGCGAAACAGCGGTTTTTGTCGGTGCTGCAACGGTGACCGGGAATTCTGGAAGCGATTCGAGGAGCTTGGCGGCACACTCGGCTGCGGCGGCTTCGGTTGAAAACTGTCCTGCACGCAAGCGGTATCCGCCATCAATATAAGACGGTATTGCGTATATGCCGAGCTCATTGAGATAGGACTCAAGTCCCGTCATATAAATTGAAACATCGGAAAGGGAAAGATCGTTTCCAAACTCGATATGCCATCCTCCGACAACCGTATTCGACGGATCGGATGTTTTATAATATGACATACCTGTTTTTCCGAGGTTTGAATCGACTATGCATGAAACCTTTGTAAGGTCATCAATCTCCCAAAGCGGCTCGGACGAAAGATCGCCTGTGCGGTTTACTTTATTGATAAAAAAGCCGTAAGGCGCGACGGTTTCAAAGCCGACGGTAACGTTTGAGCCATACATAAGACCAACACGCACAAGTCTGTCATCGCCTGACGCATATTCGGGCTCGACCGAAAGATTGCTAAATGGCGGTTCATCGGGGCGATCAGTTTCATCTGTATCGTCGGACGCGGTTGTTTCATCTGTCGTGGGCTCGTCATCGGGTAAGTCTTCATCGGTTGTTTCTTCGGAAGAATCATCGTTTTCTGTTTCCTCAGGGAAAAACAAATCAATTATATCTTTTTCATCTACAGCCGAAAGCGGAAGAGTCAGATAATAAATAGCCGTTGCCAGAACAGACAGGAGAAGAAAGATGACCATTAAAAGCGCAACTAAACGGCGGAGCTTTTCCTGCTTGCCCGGCTTTTTCTTGTTGTTCGAATTATTCGACAATCTCATATGCTCCTCTCACCATAACGTAAGCATCACCGGATGTTATCTGAATTCCTCGTCCGTCATCACCGCGCGGAACGAGCAGACAGTGATAAAGCGGCACACTTACTGCATTGAGAAGCTCTTCACCTGTTGAGATATCGTTAAGACCGTTTGCGGTTATTGATACAATAATAGCACTGCCAGTACGAAGAATGATTTCACACGGAGACTTCGCAAGGAGCTTTGCACCCTGACTTAAATAAACAACCTCATATTGACCGATGCCGCCGCTCTGGGATGCATCGCCGCCGTTTGCTTTAAGTGATTCGATTTCTGCGTTTGCCGCGGTGAGTGATTCCTCAAGCTTTGTCGCGGTTTCAGTAAGTGTTGTGATTTTTTCTTCAAGTCCGGCTATTTTTTCGTCGTATACCGGAAGAACAACCTCGTTTATGTATGAGAGAGAGATCAGAGGATCGTTTTCGGGATTGTATTCAGTTTTATCGCTGTTTGCGGCTTCGTCGCCGTTAACAAGGAGAGAAAGTGCGGAAAGTGACAGTGAAAATGCCGCCGCAAGAGCAATTATCTTTGTTTTGTTCATTGGCTTAATACTCCTGATTCTTAAAAATTATAATACACATAATATTTTACAATATTTTCGCGAAAAAAGCAATAGCGATGCGGGAAATAATATGTTAATTTTATATTTTGACTTTTTCTTTGGCGCATGAGTGGAAATATGCGGTAAATAATTTGCAGTTTGTACCTTATATTTGTCAGATTCACTCTTGACCGATACGACAAAATCTGATATAATAGTATATAAATAAATATATACGAGGTATTCACCATGAAAAAACGCGCAATAATCAGTCTTACCGACAAAACCGGTGTTGTTGAGTTCGCACGTGAGCTTGACGCGCTCGGCTATGAGATTCTTTCAACAGGCGGTACTTGGAAAGTAATTAACGAGGCAGGTATTCCCGTAACCCAGGTTTCCGATGTAACCGGCTTCCCGGAGTGCCTTGACGGACGTGTTAAAACTCTCCATCCGATGATCCATGCGGGTATTCTCGCAATGAGATCAAACCCCGAGCATATGGCACAGATCGAAAAGCTTGGCGTTACACCGATCGACATTGTTGCAATAAACCTTTACGCTTTCAAGGACACCATATTGAAGCCCGGCGTAAAACGTGAGGATGCTATCGAGAACATCGACATCGGCGGCCCGACAATGCTTCGTGCTGCTGCGAAAAATTACCAGGATGTTTCCGTTATCGTTGATCCGGCAGACTATGCAACCGTTATCGAAGAATTAAAGGCAAACGGCAAGGTTTCCGTTGACACCAACCTTAAGCTTGCATACAAGGTGTTCAACCACACTGCGGCTTATGACACACTCATTCAGTCATATCTTCGCAAAGAGACCGGTATGCCGATATTCCCCGAAAAGCTCTCCCTCACTTACGAAAAGGTACAGGATATGCGTTACGGCGAGAATCCCGGTCAGACTGCCGCTTTCTATAAGGAAATCGGTAACGAGTTCGGCGGTACTTTAGCGGCGGCTGAACAGCTTCACGGCAAGGAGCTTTCTTACAATAATATTAACGACACAAACGGTGCGCTTGAGTGCCTTAAGGAATTTGACGAGCCCTGCGTTGTTGCAGTAAAGCACGCAAACCCCTGCGGCGTTGGTATCGGTGAGGATATTTATAAGGCGTATATGAACGCTTACAATGCCGATCCCGTTTCCATCTTCGGCGGTATCATCGCTTGTAACCGCAAGGTTGACGCGGCAACTGCGACTGAGATCAACAAGATTTTTGTTGAGATCGTTATCGCTCCCGATTTTGATGCAGATGCACTCGAAATCCTCGAAAAGAAGGCGAACATCCGCATTCTCCGTCTGCCCGAGATCACTAAGCCCAACACAAAGGATATGCTCGATATGAAGCGTGTTGCAGGCGGTCTTCTCATCCAGGAGCGTGACATAGGAGTTTACGATGATGCTGAACTCAAGGTCGTTACCGAAAAGGCTCCCACAGCCGAGCAGATGGTTGACCTCAAGTTTGCAATGAAGGTTGTTAAGCACACAAAGAGCAATGCGATAGTTCTTGCAAAGAACGGTATCACAACAGGTATCGGCCCCGGTCAGACCAACCGTATCACAGCACTTGATCTCGCTATTCGCTATGCTAACACCCTCGAGGGAGCAGAGCAGAACCGTGCGGCGGGATCGGTTATGGCATCCGATGCGTTCTTCCCGTTCTCCGACTGTGTTGAAGCGGCTCACAAGGCAGGCATCACCGCGATCATTCAGCCCGGCGGCTCGATCCGAGATCAGGAATCCATCGACGCCTGCAACAAGTACGGCATCGCAATGGTATTCACCGGTCAGAGACATTTCAAGCACTAATATAAGTTTTAATGCAGGTAATCCCATATAAAATTATGGGGTTCCTGTTTTTATTGGGTATAATATTGAACGGAGGTTTTGGAAATGGTATCATTTGTTTCACGGTTTATATCTGCAAAGGATAAGCATCGTTTCTTGATAATATCGCTTCTATTTGCGGCGGCGGTTATGATACGTGCTGTTTCTGCCGGAGCAGAGTATTTGCCCATTCTTGATGATTCTATACAGTATATCAATTATCAAGCCTCCGGCGATCTTTTTGGAATTATCAGAGAGCAAGGGCTTTTTGCATCGCGTCCGCTGGCAGGAGTTATTGACTTGTTTTTTGTCGGTAAAATGAATGGCTGTCTGCTATTGCCGGCGCTCATCTTTTCGGCGATGCACGGTGTCGCAGGTGTGCTTTTTATGCGTCTTTTCGATAAGATATATGGAAGCGGTATCGGTTTTGCGATTGTTTATGCACTGCTTCCGCTCGGCGTTGAGGGAACATACTGGATTTCAGCTTCATCACGTATCGTTACTGGACTCTTTTTTGCCGCTGTTGCCGCGAATATTCTTGAAGATTATATCGACAAGGGTAAATGGTGGAGGATTTTAGTTTTTTCGCTCACGGCACTGCTGTCATACGGCTTTTATGAGCAGATTCTTGTCGTTTCATTCACACTGAGTATATTGCAGTTTTTGCGCCGTATCAGAACAAGTAAACGTGCCATTCTCGGACTTGCTTCAATACCGCTTGCGGCAGTGTATTTTATCTTCACATCAATGAATGCAAGCGATAGTGTGCTTGGCTCACGAATCAGTATTGCATTGCCAAACTCACGCTGGTATTTTGATACGTTCTTGCCCGATATACTTGGACAAATCAAAACCGCATTTATTGACGGCGGTATCATGACGCTGTTTAAAGGCTTTGCACGCGGAATTACAGGCTGTTTTGAAAATTTTGGCGGAATTGTTTTTCTCATTGTGACTTTGCTTATCGGTACGGCAGTTTATTTTGCAGTTCCGAATTCAATGAAAAAGAAGCTCGTAAAGCTTCGTATCGGTGCATTTATATGGGGTGTGCTTTTGTTCCTCGCTCCGATAACGCCGTTTCTCATCATTGGAAATCCGTGGTTTTCACTTCGCTCGACCGTGGCGTCATTTATCGGTGCGGCGCTGATCGCTGATTCGCTGCTTCGCCTTATACTTCGCCGTGAGCGTATATATGCGGCGGTGTGCGGCGTTCTCACTGTTGTCTTTATGATTGCAGGAGCATCTGAAGTGCGCGATTATCATGCTGTTGGCGAATATGATAATATTCTCGCAGAAAAGTTACTCGAAGTATCCGATGAAATGTCAGGCAGAGTGGGATTTTTGTGTCTTGAGGAAATAGCCACCGCAGGTCAGAATTTTCCGTATCATGAGCATATTGGCAGTGTCGGCGGTTCTGATTGGGCGCTTCTTGGAAAACTCAGGGCAACAGATTCGACATGGAGCGGTTTTTCGCCTGTTCCGCTTGGCACCCACGGAGAATATTTTTATAAGGCATGGAATCAGAAAACTAAACGCATTTCAGGCTTTGACCAGCTATGGCTATGGGACGACGTGACGCTCACGTTTACCAAAATGAAAGCCGTGAAGCTTGACTCAGGCGAGCATGACTTTGAGATACTTTTTGAGGACGGTACACCATGGGGACGTGTTCTTGATGACGGAACAAACGGTTACATTGAAATTTACGAATAAAATTATCCCGATCGCATACGGTTTTCACTGTGTACGGTCGGGATTCTTTTATTAGTTTACGCTTTGCGAACGTCCTTTTTTGTTTCGGATACAATTGTTTTTATCCATTTCTGGACGGTATTATCCTCGGGCGCTGATACCTCGTCAAGCTCATATGTACAGCCAAGCTCGGTGCATTTGTGACTTCCGAGCGAGTGGTACGGTTCAATCTCAACGTGTGTAACGCTGTCAAGCTCTTCTGCGAGACGACCTATCGCGGTAAGATGTTCGTCACGATCATTATAACCGGGAATTATCGGACAGCGAAGGACGATATTTGCTCCTTCATTGCTGATACGTCGAAGATTGTCAAGTATACGCTCGTTCGTAACGCCTGTGTACTTTTTGTGGAGTGCGGAATCGGTTTCCTTAACGTCCCAGAGAAAAACATCAACGTAGGGAAGTATTGCCTCAATGTCCTCCCATTTTGCGTGACCGCAGGTTTCGATGCAGGTGTGAAGTCCGAAACCTTTAGCCGCCTTTAAAAGCTCATATGTAAAGCGCGGATGCGCAAGCGGTTCACCGCCCGAAACGGTCATGCCGCCTCCGGAGTTTTTATAGAAGCTTGCGTCTTTGTTGACTTCGTGCAGTATTTCCTCGACTGTCATTTCTTTGCCGCATATTTCAAGTGCGCCCGAACACGCCTCGGCACACTTTCCGCACGCGGCACATTTGTTACGTTCTATCAGATGCTTACCATCAGTGAAGCTATGCAGTCCCATCGGACAGACACGCAGTCATTAGCCGCATCCGATACAGCGGCTTTCGTTTAACATAAGCTGTTTTTTCTGCGATTTTGATTCTTTCTTCGAACTATTGATTAACGCTTTAATACATGATATAATTACTCTGTGCATTTATTCCCAAAAACATTTTGGAGGACCAACATGAAAAATTCAGCTAAGAAAATCCTATCATTTTTCCTTGCGGCGTTTATGCTCATACCTCAGGGAACTGTTTTTGCTGCAGACAGCACAGAGACGGTTGAGCATGAACAGCCTCAAAAAACAGATGATTCGTCAAGCGAGGCGGATCTGACGTATGAAGTTGTTGGCGAACAAACCATTGATTCCGGCAGCTTCGGCGACGATTTCACATGGACGGTTGAGGGCGATCCCTCTCTGGGCTATGACTATACCCTGACGGTCAGCGGTACAGGCGATATGCCCGAGGAAGAAGCTCCTTGGCTCGAATATGCCAGCGACACTTCATCGCTAATATTCGAGGGCGATATAACGAGCATTTCAAACGAAGCTTTCCTTAGCTTCAGTGAAATTGAAACGGTTGAGTTGCCCGACACGGTGACGAGCATTGGCGATAATGCTTTTGCCGGATCTTGGATGCTTGAAACGGTCAAGCTGTCGGAGTCATTAACGAGCATCGGCGACTATGCATTTGCCGCTTGTGAAAACCTGACCGGCTTTACCTCCACAGACAATACGACGGTTTCGAGCCTTGACGTTATTGAAAACCTGACGACTATCGGCAGTTATTCGTTTGCATACTGTAATTCGCTTGCGGACGTAACGATTCCGTCGAGCGTAACGAGCGTTGGCGATATGGCGTTCTATGCCTGCGAGGGACTTGAGGAGGTTACAGTTCTCTCGTATGATGCCGAATTTGGCGAGGACGTTTTTGCAGACACGCCCGACACGTTCAAGCTTTACTGCAAAGACGGTTCTACTGCGCAGACTTATGCGAGCGAGAATGGTTATACCTCCGAGATTTATGAGATTATTGCTTCGGGTACGTGCGGCGACAACCTCACATGGACGCTGTACGACGACGGTGAGCTGGTAATCAGCGGTACAGGCGCGATGACGAATTGGATCGGCAGTACGTTTACACCTTGGTACAGTAATACTTCAAAAATATCTACAGTAATTATTGGTGACGGTGTAACAACAATTGGTGGTCATGCATTTTCAAATTACTATACCAACCTGAAAAGCGTACATATTGGCAGTGGCGTTGAAACCATTGGCGATTATGCATTTTATATTTGCGACGGTATCACGAGTGTAACCATTCCGGATAGCGTTAAAACTATTGGTGCCTTTGCATTTGCTTGTTCCGATAATATAGCAAAAGTAGTGCTTGGCAATAGTGTTGAAACTATCGGCGAAGGCGCGTTCGACACCTGTATTGGTCTTAACGGTATAACGCTCCCCGACAGCGTGAAGACAATTGGCGCAAATGCTTTTAAAATGTGCGATTCTTTTACGAGTGTTGAAATCGGAACGAATGTCGAGAACATCGGCAACATGACATTTGCTTACTGCGAAAATCTCACGAAAGTTACAATTCTTTCAGAAACTGTAACATTCGGCGATGATGTATTCTATTTTCCTCCCACCACCTTCGAAATCCACGGTTACACCGGCTCGACTGCGGAGACTTACGCAAACGAGAACGGTCACACGTTTGTTGCGCTTGAAGAACCGCGCACCATAATCGCATCGGGTACGTGCGGCGACAACCTTACATGGACGCTGTACGACGATGGCGAGCTTGTCATCAGCGGTACGGGCGCGATGTACGATTGGAGCAGCGATGCTCCCATAGATAGACCGTGGTATAGCTATCGCGAGCGGATTAAGGCATTGACTATCAAGGATGGCGTAACAAACATCGGCGGCGATGCATTCTACGATTGCAATAGCCTGACGAGCGTAGATATCGGCGACAGCGTAACGACCATCGGCAACTATGCATTCTGCTATTGCACGAGCCTGACGAGCGTAGAGATCCCCGACAGCGTAACGACCATCGGCGTCAATGCATTCTCCAATTGCACGAGCCTGACGAGCGTTGTTATCCCCGACAGCGTAACGACCATCGGTGGCTCTGCATTCTACTATTGCACGAGCCTGACGAGCGTAGACATCCCCGACAGCGTAACGACCATCGGC
>CAYSFT010000069.1:0-9259 GCA_964430755.1 uncultured Lachnospiraceae bacterium
CACCTTGACAAGTATTTCTGAAAAATGTGTCACCTATCATTGACAATTCAACAATACAAACATTATTCATTATTGAAAAAAGGCTTTACAAAATAAGGAGAATATGTTATAATATATAATTGATATTTAACGTAAAAACTGTTTCACAAGATGTCAAAAAATGACTGATCATAGTCGGTATATCAGGTTATAGGGATTATAGGGAGATTTTATCATGGACGCATTTTTAAATATGTTCAGAAATGTTATTCTGTTTGTTGCACTTGCACTGCCGGGATTCATTTTTGTGAAAAAAGGACTTTTGAAGCAGGAACAGTCAGGCATACTTTCAAAACTTATGATGTATGTCGGTATGCCCGGCCTTATTTTGTCAAGTACGATAAGTAAGATCACATTCAGCACAGGCATGATGACATCAATGCTTATCATCGCACTGATAGGCGTTGTTTATACGCTTATTATGTTCTTTGCCTCAACTCCGTTGACTTTAATGGAGAAAAGCGCCAAAACACGCGGTATGATGCGCTTCTGTGCCGTTTTCGCGAACAACGGATTCCTCGGTATTCCGCTTGCAAAAGTGGTGTTTGGTGAGGATTCTCCCGTGCTTACCGTTGTTATTATACTTAATATCATAACCAACGTTTTAATGCAGACGCTCGGCGTTTATCTCGTTTCGGGCGATAGAAAACAGATGAGCTTTAAAAAAGCACTTCTCAATCCGCTTGTTATTGCGTTTTTCGTTGGCGTCGTTTTGAATCTTCTCAAGGTTGAAAAGTATATTCCTGAGGTGCCTGCGTTTGCTAATCACTTCAGCGGAATCGTCACTCCAATTTCAATGACTATTCTCGGTATGAAGATGGCATCGGTTAAGGTTACATCGCTCTTTACCTCATGGAAAACTTATTATGTTTCCGCGCTGAGACTTGTGATTTTCCCGGCGGTTATACTTGCCGTTCTGGTTGTTATGAAGAATTCCTTTGGACTTGAAGTTATCACAACAGATATCATTCTCGGCTCATTTGTTGCTTTTGCAATGCCGACTGCGGGACTTGCCTCCACCTTTGCAGACAGTCTTGACGGTGACACCAAAAATGCCGTGGCGTTCACGCTTGGAACGACGATCATATCCATTATCACTATTCCTGTTTTGTATTATATCATCACTCTTCTTCTTGCAGTTTAAGTTAGTGCGTTTTTAGCATTTTGTTTTCAATAACTTTATAGAGGTGGGTTGAATCATGAAATTCAAAATGAGATTTCTCGTTGCGTTTCTTTTGACGGTGTTTACCCTCGCATTTAAGCTGAATGCCGCTGATGAGACATACATTGTCAAGTTTGTTGATGGTTATACCCCGGATATGGCTTCGTATCCGCTTGAAGAAATATATGCCGATAAGGGCTTATATCTCACGGATGATCCCGAGGCACTTGGAACTATTGACGTTTATATCGAGCGTATATCGCCGAACAGCGAGGTTGAACTGATTGAGGGCGATATGGGATTTTCAACTATGTCGCTTCCCGAGGATCCGTTTTATGAAACTATGCAGGTGCAGGTGCAAATGATAAATGCATCTTCCGCATGGGAGCTCGAGAGCTACGGTAATGAGATACGTGTTGCGGTTATAGACAGCGGATGCTATCCTCACACTCAACTTGTTGACAATCTGCTCGAGGGCAAAAATTACATAGACGGTACAACGGATGTTTCCGATAATCAAGGTCACGGAACTCATGTTTCGGGAATAATCGCGGCAGAGATGGACAATGTTGGAACTGTCGGTGTTGCGCCAAAAGCGAAAATTGTTCCGCTGAAATGCTTTGAAACCGGTAAGTCAACCAATGTCGATGCTCTTATCGGGGCGATTTACGATGCAGTGGATGTTTACGGCTGTAAAATTATAAATATGAGCTGGGGGGCATCAGGTAACATTCCTGATTTGAAGGACGCGATTGAATATGCTGCAGGCAAGGGCGTGATTCTGATTGCGTCTGTTGGAAACGACAGCTCTGCAGACTTGCGTTATCCTGCCGCTTATGACTGTGTGATCGGAGTCGGAAGCGTTGACAGCAGTAAAGTTAAATCGGATTTTTCAAATTATAACACATCTGTCACGGTTGTGGCTCCCGGCGAGCGCGTACCAAGCACATATAACAGTGGCGGATACATATATATGTCCGGAACGTCACAGGCAGCTCCGATGGTTTCCGGAATGGCGGCGCTCGCGCTTTCAATGGATGAGGATATGTCAAGCGAGGAGTTCAGAGCGCTTCTTATAAGCAGTGCAGAGGATTTCGGTGACGAGGGCTATGATGTTAAGTACGGCTTTGGACTTGTTGATATGGAGGAGCTTATAGACGAGCTGTTTGAAGATGTGCCGTATTACGTTTCTCCGGTGAATATAGCCGATGATGAGGCGTATGTTCTCGTTAAAAACAATACGGACAATGATTTTTCTGCGGTCAGTATCTTTTCAAAATACAGCGGAAGGAGATTTTTGGAGCGCAGTCAGATCGCGGTCACTCTGAGTGCAGGCGAGGATACTGTGATAAAAATCGGTGATATTGAAAACAGTAATATTTCGCATTTTCTCTGGGAAAGCTCGACTGATATGCGTCCATATGCAAACAAGCGAAGCATAACAATTTGCCAAGAGGCAGTTATCCTCGACGCATCTGCTTATGCGCAGGAAACCGTAGACGGTGGATTTTATAATATCGGTACTGCTGAAAACATAACAATCACCGCAGGTGCAGAAGAGGGAAGCGTTAGCGAGAAAACTCTCGACGTTGACGAAGACGGTGTTGACGATACTCTCTATTCAAATTCTGATCAGTTCACGGTTACTTACGATAATGCAACCGACGGTGCATATTACGGACTGATTTTGGTTGAGGGCACGGACATTCCGACGGTCAGTGACACCGTTTACTATATTGACCAGCAGACTGCGGCTTCGGGCACAGTTGCATTTAATGTTCTGCCGCTTTTGCCGACCGAACCAACGGATATGACGCTCTATATTTCGAGCAGTGTCAGCGAGGAATCACTTATTTCCATTCCTCTCGGATATACAACCGATATAACCTCGACACCCTCTGTCGGAGATGAGTCGGGAACTGTAAATCCCGTGATCTATGTTGCAAAGGTTGGCGATACATCATATGCAACGCTCGCGGAAGCACTCGCGGCTGACGGCGATGTTACGCTTCTCGCAAGTATCGAGGATGAGATCACTGTTTCCAAGGAAGTTGCAATCATTAAGAATGGTTTCACTGCAAATATTGTTGCAGGCACAGGTTATGAAATTATTGAAACTGACGATGCATACAATGTTTACACCGCGGTAACTCCCTTCGAGCTTTCAGGTGTAACGATGACACTCGGTTCGAGTCTTTCCCTCGACTTCGCAGTTAACACAGCCAACCTTACCGGTACAGATAACTATGCAAAGATGACGATCGTTTACGCCGACGGTGGAGAGTCGTATACAGTTACCGTACCGCAGTCCGAATGGACAGAGTATAGCGGTACGATCTACACCGCGAAGTTCACGGGCATGGCGGCTAAACAGATGAACGATGTTGTAACTGTTGTGTTCTATAACGCAAAAGGACAGGCGGTAACCATCGCAAAAAGCGATAGCATCGAAACCTACGCAGTGCGTATGCTGAACGGCAATGCGGCAAGCAATAAAAAGCTTCGCACGGTTTACGTTGATATGCTCAACTACGGTGCGGCGGCGCAGGAGCAGTTCGATTACGATGAAACAAACCTCGCAAACAGAAACCTTACTTCAACCCATCAGGCATGGGCAACCGCATCTGTCACGACCGCAGACAACAGAGTAAAGGGAACAGGTTATGCAGGCTCAACGCTTACTCTTTCGGGAGAAATTCAGCTTGACCTTGTATTCAAGAACAGCGCAGTTGGTTCGAACTACAGCTCGCTTTATGCGATCGTAACCTATACCGACCATTACGGAAATGCTAAAGAGTCGCGAATCGAAGGCGCAGACTTCATCAAATACAGCAGTTCACTTTGCCAGGTTTCCATCACGGGAATGGCAGTTGCAGACTTCAGAAGCGTTGTGAGCTGTACCGTTTACAACGAAAGTGACGTTGCAGTTGCAAATGCATCAGACAGTATAGAATCTTACGCAAACCGTAACGCGGCAAGTCTCGGTGCGACAGTTGATACGATTGTTAAGTTCGGTGAGTCGAGTTATAATTACTTCCATTGATAGTTAATTCAATAGCATCGCATCCTCATCCATAACCGGGTGGGGATGTTTTTTGGTGAAAAGGGAGAAAAATCACACACGAAAAATCATATGAATTGACATTTGCGACACATTGTGATATATTTACAATGGGGTTGACTTTTTTACTGTATTATGATATAATTACTGTGTATTAATGTAACTAAAACATTCAAGGAGAAAGTTTTCATGAAAAAGATTGTCATCACAGCATCAATTATAATCACTATTCTTTTAGCATTTATAATTCCAACCGCCGCAAATAGCGATGGTACATACTCAAATGGAACAGATATGTATAGTAATGGAGTGGTGGAATTTTACAGTAACATAGACGATGAGGATAAGCTGTATAAATTGAATTTATCCGATATGACAGAGGAAAAAGTGCTTGATGAGCACATTATCTCTATGGTAAACAAGGATAACTATTTATTCCTGCTTTCCTATGCAAACGGAAAAAGCAATCTGTTAAAATTTGATATCAATGATGGTACATACCTTATTGAAAAAGAGTTCAATACCGTTATTACAAATATAGCTATACGAGATGATATTTTATATTACATTGAAGATGGCAGTATTTTTACATACAATGTCGAAACCAATGAAGATTCGGCACTGATTAATAACGGAATTACAGACCTTTTATTGTTCACTGATTATAATACACTCAAGTATTACACAAAAGCTGATGGAATGTCTGAATATTCTGAAAACATATATTCCTTTGATAAAGATGTGCAGGTATTGGAAGATGATATGACCTATGGCATAGATCTTATGTCCGCATCTTCATATACTCCAAGATTAACCGCTCCGTCTACGACAGACCCATATTACACAACCTTGAATGTTTTTCATACATCAGGTTACGGAATGGTTGGTAATGGGGGAAACTGTACTTGCTATGCCTATGGCCGCTCATATGAAAATTTAGGTTCAAAGCCGAGCTTAAGTACAGGCAATGCCGAAAATTGGTATAATTATAATAAAAACAATGGGTACTATTCATATGGAAAAACGCCATATTTAGGTGCAGTAGCGGTATGGGCAAAAGGCGTTGTGGGAAATAATGAAGATGGCGCAGGACACGTTGCAGTAGTTGAAGTGATAAATGGAGATACAGTAACAACATCGGAATCTGGTTGGAACGCATATTATTTCAAGACAATTACAAGAAGTGCAAGTAATTCTAATTTTAGCCAGTCGTCATCGTATACGTTTTTAGGATTCATATATGTATGTGATACATTTGTTACATCCGGAACTTGCGGTGATAATATCACATGGTCGCTGAACGACGGGCAGCTTACAATAAGCGGATCTGGAGCGATGTGGGGTTGGCCTTCGGCAGTTACACCGTGGGCTGGTGTCAGAGAAAATATAAAAAGCATAACTATTGGTAATGGTATAACAACTATCGGTGCATATGCATTTTTAAACTGCACTAACCTTACCAGCGTATCAATACCCAATAGCTTGTCATCTATAGATGGAGCTGCTTTTGAAAATTGTTCAAGCCTATCATATTTGAGTATTCCTGATAGTGTAACATATATAGGTGGATATGCATTTTATGAATGCGTAAATTTATCGGAAATATCTATCCCCGAAGGCGTTACCGCTATTGGATCTTATGCTTTTCTTAATTGTGAAAATTTAAGAAATGCATATGTCTATTCAATAAATAATTCCTTTGGAGAAAGTGTTTTTACCAACACAGCTCCGGAATTTGCGCTACATGGTTATAATGGATCAACTGCACAAACATATGCAAGTTCAAACGGTCATTCATTCGTATCGTTTTATGTGAACGTAACGGGTGTTTCACTTAATAAGACTTCCACAACAATAACTGTTGGCAATACTGAAACACTTACGGCAACTATTTCACCGAGTGATGCAACAAACAAAAATGTATCATGGAGTTCATCAAACACATCTGTTGCAACAGTGTCGTCATCCGGCGTTGTTACAGGAAAAGGCCCCGGAATAGCCACGATAACGGTAACAACAGCAGATGGTGCAAAAAAAGCGACCTGTACCGTTACTGTAAGCACGACGGTTGCATCCGGTACGTGCGGAGACAATCTAACGTGGACTCTTAATACTGATGGCGAGCTTGTGATAAGCGGCACGGGAGCGATGACGGAATATATAACACATTCAATTGTACCGTGGAAAGAATACAGAACACAAATCAAAAAAGTAACAATCAAATCAGGAGTAACAACTATTGGTAATGAGGCATTTGCCGGTTGTTCTTCGCTTATAAGCATAACCATCCCCGACACTGTAAAAGATATCGGCAGCTGTGCGTTTTACGGTTGCTATTCACTCGCAAGCATCAATATCCCCGCAGGCGTAACAATCATCAACAACGACACGTTTCACGACTGTTCTTCACTCACAAGCATCGTTATTCCTTTGGGTGTGACTAATATTGAAAGCTCTGCATTTGCTGGTTGTTCTTTGATCACAAGTATTGGTATTCCTTCTAGTGTGACTAATATTGAAAGTTCTGCATTTGCCGGTTGTTCTTCGCTTATAAGCGTAACCATTCCGGATAGCGTAACAATTATAGGCGATGATGCGTTTGGATACTGCAAAGCACTTACAAAGACGGTGGTTAACAATTCAGAAACTGAATTTGGTGCAGATGTATTTTCAAATGTAAATTCCAATTTCCAACTCCACGGTTACACCGGTTCGACTGCGGAAGCTTACGCAACTGAGAACGGACACACCTTTGTAGCACTTGATGCAACTCCCGAACCCTTCGAGCTCTCGGGCGTAACAATGACACTCGGCAGCTCGCTCTCACTCGACTTCGCAGTTGATACATCCAAACTGACCGGCACCGACAACTACGCCGAATTTATAATCGTTTACGCAGACGGCAGAGAATCCGAAACCGTGACTGTGCCGCAGTCCGAATGGACAGAGTATAGCGGTACGATCTACACCGCGAAGTTCACGGGCATGGCGGCTAAACAGATGAACGATGTTGTAACTGTTGTGTTCTATAACGCAAAGGGTCAGGTGCTCACCACCGCAAAGAGCGACAGCATTGAAACTTACGCTGTTCGTATGCTTAACGGCTCTGCGGCAAGCAACAAAAAGCTCCGCACAGTATACGTTGATATGCTCAATTACGGCGCGGCGGCGCAGTCACAGTTTGGTTACGACGAAGAAAACCTCGCTAACCGTAACCTTACCGATGCGCACAAAGCGTGGGCAACCGCGTCTGTTGCAACCACCGACAACCGAGTCAAGGGTACAGGTTACGCAGGAAGTACGCTTACCCTTTCCGGCGAAATCCAGCTTGACCTTGTATTCAACAATAGCACAGTTGGTTCGGATTACAGTTCGCTATATGCAATCGCAATTTATATCAATCATTACGGTCACGCAAAGAGTGTACGTGTTGAAGGAACTGATTTTATCAAGTATTCATCTTCGCTCTGTCAGGTTTCCATCACAGGTATGGCAGTTGCAGACTACAAGTCAGTGGTAAGCTGTACCGTTTATAATGCGAACGGTGTTGCACTTGCATCCGCTTCCGACAGCGTTGAATCTTACGCGAACCGTAACGCCGCAAGTCTTGGCGCGACGGTTGATACCATCGTCAAATTCGGCGCATCGTCGTATAACTATTTCCATTAATATTTTCGTCCCTGTCCATAACGGATGGGGATGAAATTTTTATGTGAAATTACTTTTGAACGCACATAAAAAATTCTCGATTGTATTGACATGAAGTTGAGTTTTTGATATAATATTCTTGTAAAAATTTAGTCATTTAATTTATGGAGGCGTTATTATGGCAAAAACAGTTAAAGATATCCTCGAAATCATAAAAGAAAACGGGATCAAAATGGTCGACTTCAAGATGGTTGACATAAACGGTCAGTACAGACACGTAACCATCCCTGCAGAGAATTTCTCCGAGGATACTATGAAGAGCGGTATCGGTTTCGATGCTTCTAACTACGGTTATGCAGTTGTTGAAAAGAGTGACATGGTGTTCATTCCCGATCCCGACACTGCCGTTATCGATCCCTTCTGCGAGATCCCCACTCTCTCCATGACCGGTAATGCAATGATCATCGCAAGCCCCGAAAACCGTCCTCTGCCGCAGTATCCGCGTAACATCGTGCTTGCGGCTGAGCAGTATATGAAGGATTTGGGCGTTGCTGACACGATGCTCATTCTTCCCGAGTTTGAATTTTACCTCTTTGACCAGGTTGGCTGGGAGGTTGCAGGTAACCATATCGGCGTCAGAATGGATGCAAAGCAGTCTTATTGGAACAGTGACACAGAGGGACTCGGCGTTGTCGTTCCGAAGCAGAAGAATTACCACATTGCAAAGCCGTTTGATATCTCTTATGAATGCCGCAGTGAAATGTGCCTCCACATGAAGGATGCAGGCATTGAGATCAACTATCATCATCCAGAGGTTGCGGCTTCCGGTCAGTTTGAGATTGAACCGCAGCTTGGTAAGATGTCCAAGATGGCAGATGCCACAATGATGATCAAGTATATCATCCACAACACCGCGCTCAAATATGGCAAGACCGCCACATTTATGCCGAAGCCGATTTACGGTGAAGCAGGAAGCGGTATGCACGTTCATATGCTTCTTCTCAAGGACGGTCAGCCGGTGTTCTCCGATGATAACGGTTACGCTAACTTAAGTGAAACCGCACACTACTTCATGGGCGGACTTCTCAAGCATATCGCATCGCTCTGCGCGCTCACAAATCCCAGCACGAACTCGTTCAAGCGTCTTGTGCCCGGCTTTGAGGCACCCGTAACAGTCGGTTACGCAACATCGAACCGCAGTGCCGTTATTCGTATCCCTGCATATGCAAAGAGCCCTGATAAGCGTCGTTTCGAGCTTCGCAACCCCGATGCAACTTGTAACCCTTATTTCTGCCCCATTACATACTGAAGACCTGCCTCAGAAGCACCGACCATGCCTGCATACAGCC
>CAYSFT010000070.1:0-9176 GCA_964430755.1 uncultured Lachnospiraceae bacterium
GAAACCTTGGCGATGATTCCCATTGCGTCTTTTCCTGTAACGGTGATAACAGCTTTCATGTTTTTATATCCTTTCATTTTGAAAATATTTCTCCATATATATAATACACTATTTCTCGATATTTTTCAATAGATGCAGCCAATTTTATCTATTCTTTTTTTGATTATTTGCAGAATAATATTGAATTGCAGAGTGATTTGTGATATAATTGAGGAAGTAAATTTTATTTGAGGAGATTAAAAATGTCTGAAATTCTTAAAATTATTGAGGACTTTAAAAAGGACTGTGGCTGCGGTCGAGTTCACGAAACCGCAATTGAAGATATAGTGATCGAATCGGGAGCGGTGCACAAAGTCGGCGAAATTTTAAAGCGTAACCGATTTTCGCAAAACATTCTTTTGGTTGCCGATAAAAACACGTTAGCGGCGGCAGAGGGAATTGTTGAAAGTCTTGACGGTTACAATCTTGAATATAAGCTATACGATAACCTGCGTGTTGCAACGATGGAGCTTGTAAACGAGGTTGAAGCGTTAATTTCGGGACGGGACATTTCGGTTTTGTCTGTCGGAACAGGCTCCCTCAACGATACTTGCCGTTTATCCTCTGCAAGACAGAATAAAAAGCTTTGTATCTTTGCAACGGCTCCTTCAATGGACGGCTTTGCTTCGTACAGTGCGCCGATCGTTGATAATGGATTTAAAGCGTCATATCCTGCAAAAAGTCCCGAGGTTATAATCGGTGACACAAAGATTCTCGCGTCCGCACCGAATGAGCTGAAGTCGGCAGGATTTGGCGACATGGTTGCAAAATATGTGGGACTTGTCGACTGGAAAATTTCGACACTTCTCACGGGTGAATATTACTGCGAAAAAATCGCGTCGCTCACCAGAGATGCAATTGACGAGCTTATGGAAATGGCAGACAAGGTATGCGTGAGAGACGAATATACGGCAGGCAAGATTTTTGAAGCGTTACTCAAAACGGGTATCGGCATGAGCTTCGCACAGAATTCACGTCCTGCCAGCGGAAGCGAGCATATTATATCTCACCTTATTGAATGTGTACAGCTTCGCGACGGTATTATTCCGAATTATCACGGCGACGATATTGGCGTTTGTACGCTTGAAATGCTTAAATATTACAATTCGCTTGCCGAGATAAAAGAAATTGACGTACAAAAGGAAAATGTTGACTGGAATGATGTATACGCCTTTTACGGTGACATGGCTGACGAAGTGAAAAAGCTCAATTTTCCCGATAATGTTGTTGACGAGGTTGATATGAACGCCCTCAAAAACAACTGGGGAGAGATACGTAAAATCATTCGCAGTGTGCCCGATTATGAGAAATGTAAGGCGGCTATGGTTAAGGCAGGGTGCAAGATCACTGTCGAGGATATCGGCAAAGAACGTGAGCTTTTTGATGCCTGCATGAAATATTCGCCGTATATGCGTCACCGTCTGACTCTGCTTCGTCTCAGGGATATGATAAAAATCGGAGAATAGCGTTTATGAACGATTACAAAAACTTCTGCGAATATGTCGTGCGCCCAAAGGTGACCGCATCGGTGTGGCTTTTGCGTATTCTGCTTACAGTGCTTTATACGCTGTTCATCGCCGTTTATTCGGTCGTATTCTGGCTGATACTCGGGCTCTGGACGCTGATGATACTTTTGCCGTTTATCATGTACGCGATCATACGTATCACATGGAAATTTACCGTTATAGAATACGAATACGTGGTAGAAGCCGGTGAGCTTACCGTGGCGGTCATATATAATGGCTCAAAGAGACGCGTGAAAGCACGTGCGAAAATACCCGAAATGACGCTTATAGCACCGTATGACGCCAAAAGTCAATATGCGCTCGGAAAACGTGATATTGACGAAGTTAAATATTATATTGAATCGAAAGAAAGCGAGAATGCGTACGTCTGCATTTATCCCGATAAGAAGCGCGGAAAGAAGCGTGCTCTCGTTATAGAAACAACGCCCGAGGCACTGCTTATTTTTAAGCTTTGCAATTCCACTGCGTTTACTGCCTCGCATAGATAGTTTATGAATAGTTTGGCGACTGCGATAATATAATGTTACAAATGATTATCGGAGGCGGCTATGCGGCGCATTTTGTTTATATTTGCGGCAGTGATGATATTTTTCACTGCGTGCGGTGTCGGTGAAGCGACAGACAGACTTGAATATCAGGATAAAAAGCTTTACGTAGAAGCAGATTTCACGATTGATGACGAGCATTTCCCGATCACAATGACACTTGAAGCGGCGAGGTATGATGAAGACGGAAGAATGTACGCGAGAGATGCGCTTCTTTCGATTGGCGAGAACAGTATCATATCGGGTGTCGGCTTTGAATACAAAAGCGGAAAAGTTTATATTTCGTCGGGAGATTTGAAGATACCTATTGAGGATGAAGCTATGATATCGGGAATTGGCGACATAATTTCGCTTTTCTGTATTTCGGAGGACTATTATTATTCGTCCGAAACGCTTACTGTTGATAAGTTAAAATGCGAGAATTTGGTTTTTATTGACGGAGATAACAGGGTTGAGGTTTTGATTGATCTAAGCTGTGATCTTCCGAAGTCGATAACTGCCACACTCGGCGAAAGAATAATTGCCGCCGACATAAGCTACATTAAAGCTGAAACAACAACGCAATAACCTAAGGCTGTCTTGCTGAAAATGCGGACAGCTTTTTCGTGTGCGGTGAGATGCCCTCATCAAGGTGTGCCCTCATCCGTCACGTCTTGCGACGTGCCACCTTCCCCCAAGGGAAGGCTATGGAGTAGTCAGTGCAATATATTTGAGGCATAAAATCTTACCCAAAGGCTTCTCCTGGGAGAAGCTGTCGAGCTTCGCTCGACTGATGAGGGCACTCTAAACCACACTTTACCGTACCCACAAAGCTCATCCTTATATTTCTCGATATTTTCCGAAATTTCCCGATACCACTTGACAAAAACTTGATAAAGTAGTATAATATTTATTAGTTTACTAACTAATTACATGAGAGGAGAAACGATAATGAAGCAAAAACCATTGCCGCAGGAATTTATCGACGCGATACCAAAGCGAAGGCTTGATTCAAATTATAACGCCATGATGCGTATACACGATGCCGCGAAGCTTTACAAGGATCGTATGCGCCGTTATTCGGAGCAGGATGGACTGCCGTCAAGCTACCGTATGCTCATTTTTCATTTGGCAAGGATGAAGCCGGGAATAACACAGCTTGAGCTTGTCAAGGCAACCCATCTCAAACCGCCGACTGTCAGCGTAACTCTTGCCAAAATGGAGCGTGACGGACTGATAACACGCTGTTCAAATCAGGACGATCTTCGAGAGATACTTGTTTATTTGACGGACAAGGGTAAAGCCATAGACGAGCGTATTCATGTGATACACGAGGAGGGCGACCGCATCGCGCTTGATGGTTTGTCTGTCGGGGAGATAGACACGCTCTCAAATCTTCTCAACCGTGTTATCGACAATCTGCTCGCAGAACGAAACAAAATCTGAATCGGAGGAAAAAATGAAGCTTGCAAAATATTTAAAACCTTACTGGCTCTTTGCCATTCTTGCTCCGCTTACGATGATCGGCGAGGTTTCAATCGACCTCATGCAGCCCAAACTGATGTCACAAATCGTTGACGAGGGCGTTATCGGTCAAAACATGGAGCTTATAATTTTTACGGGACTTAAGATGCTCGCTCTTGTTGCGATCGGAGGACTTTTCGGTATACTGTCGGCGGCTTTTGCGAGTAACGCCGCACAGCGCTTCGGTAACGACCTACGAAACGATGCCTTCAAAAAGGTTATGAGCCTTTCTCTCCAGCAGACCGATAAATTCACAACCGGCTCGCTTGTAACGAGACTTACAAACGACATAAACGCCGTTCAGGATTTTATCGCCATGCTGATACGTATGTTTGTGCGTGCACCGATGCAGTTTATAGGCGGTATTGTCATGGCGATTTCGATAAGTCCGAGGTTTGGTATTGTTCTTGCGCTTGCATTGCCGGTTCAGCTTGTTCTTATCTTTCTCATGCTCAAAAAGGCGGGACCGCTTTATTCGGTCGTTCAGAAAAAGCTCGATAAGGTCAACTCAGTTGTGCAAGAGAATGTATCCGGTGCACGTGTTGTAAAGGCGTATGTTAAGGAGGAGCATGAGATTTCACGCTTCATGGGCGCGAACACCGAGCTTCGCGACGTTAATTTGACCGTACAGCGTCTTATGGCAACGCTCAGCCCTGTGCTTATGATAATCATGAACGCTTCCGTAATTGCCATTCTTCTTATCGGCGGTAAGGAAGTCGAAGCTGCAATCGGCACTGTAGGAGGTATACAGGTCGGTGATGTCATGGCGGCGATCACTTACATCACGCAGATACTTATGTCGATGATGATGGTCAGCATGATGTTCCAGACGATGACACGTGCCGCGGCGAGTGCAAAGCGTATAACCGAAGTGCTCGACAGTGATCCCGCAATCGTTGGAGGCAACGGCTCTAACGAATCCAAGACAAATGGTGCAGTTGAATTTAAAAATGTCTCCTTCCGTTATCCGAACGCTATCGGACGCCCTGTTCTAAACGATATAAATCTCGATATCAAGCCGGGCGAAATGGTTGCGATCATCGGTGCGACGGGCTCGGGCAAATCCTCGCTTGTCAATCTGATTCCGCGTTTTTACGATGTTGACGAGGGCACTGTTCTTATTGACGGCGTTGACGTTCGTGATTATGAGCTTGGAGCACTGCGCCAAAAAATCGCATTTGTTCTTCAGAAAACCGAGCTTTTCTCGGGAACTGTTGCTGAAAATATCCGCTGGGGACGTACCGATGCAACCGATGAGGAGGTCAAGCTCGCGGCTACTATTGCTCAGGCTGATGACTTCATAATGGGCTTTTCGGATGATTATAACACCATGATCGCTGAAAAGGGTGCGTCACTTTCGGGCGGACAAAAACAGCGTATAGCAATTGCACGCGCAATAATTCGCAGACCCGAAATAATCATTTTCGACGACTCCACATCGGCGCTTGACCTTGGTACGGAAGCACGGTTACATAAGGCACTGCGCGAGAACATAAAAGACACGACAGTCATCATGATCGCACAGCGTATCGCCTCGATAAGAAGCTGTGACCGTATCGCCGTTATCGAAAACGGAACGATCAGTGCATTTGCTCCGCATGATGAGCTTATGAGAACCAGTGATACATACCGCGATATTTACGATTCACAAATGAAATCAAGTGAGGGAGGTGAGCGATAATGGCAGAGAACAAAGCCCCGGCAGGGGACAGACCGATAGTGCAGATGGGACCGAGACGAGGTGGTCCGGGCGGCCCGATGGTTCGCGAAAAGCCGAAGAATATGAAAATTACTCTCGGCAAGCTATTTAAATATATCGGTAAAAGCAAGTATTCGCTGATAGCACTGCTTGTTATCGTTTCACTGATTGCCGTGCTTAACTTGGCAGGACCTGCACTCCAGGCAGAAGCGATATCTGCGATAACCATTGAGGGCGAGCAGCTCCACGTCGATTTTGATAAGCTTTATACCGTTGTTGCAATTATGGCGGTTGTTTATATTCTCTCGTCACTGCTTACATATCTGCAGGGTATAACCGCGGCAAGGCTTTCGCAAAACACGGTATGCACGATGAGAAACGACCTTTTTTCAAAGATCGCATATCTCCCGATACGTTACACCGATACTCACCGTCATGGCGACATCATGAGCCGCATGACAAATGACGTTGAAAACATATCAAATTCGGTTTCACAGTCCATAGCCTCGCTTTTCTCCGGAATTATCATGCTTGTCGGCTCTATGGTGCTTATGATTTATTACAGCCCGATACTGACTGCGGTTGCAATAGTGACGATACCGCTTACGCTTATTGTTTCAACCAATCTTTCAAAGTTCATGCGTAAATATTTCGTCAAGCAGCAAAGGCTTCTCGGTGCGCTTAACGGTCACATCGAGGAAACCGTAACCGGATATAAGACCGTCATGGCTTACGGACGTGAGGGCGCAGCCGTGGAGGAGTTTTCGCGTATAGCGGCAGAGTACCGTAAAATCGGTATTCGTGCAAATATCTGGGGCGGCGTTATGGGCCCTTGCATGAATATGATCGGTAACCTCGGTTATCTGCTTGTTGCCGCTGTCGGCGGTTATCTCTCGCTCTCCGGTATGATCGGTATACCTGCGATTCAGGCGGTGCTTCAGTATTCAAAGCAGTTCACTCGTCCTATAAATGAAATTGCAAACCAATATGCGCAGATTCTGACGGCGATTGCAGGTGCGGAACGTGTTTTCGATATCATGGAATCCGATGCTGAAATTGATGAGGGTAAGCATCCGATCGAGGTTGAAAGCATCCGCGGTGACATCTGCTTCAAGGATATGTACTTCTCATATAAAGAGGGAGAGCCTGTCCTTAAAGGATTTGACCTCAAGGTCGAGCGAGGACAGAAGATCGCTATTGTTGGTGCAACGGGCTCGGGCAAGACTACCGTTGTAAACCTGCTCACACGCTTCTATGACATTGACAGCGGCGAAATTACCATCGACGGTATCAATATAAACGATATACCCAAAAAGACGCTTCGCCGCGCAATAGCGATAGTTTTGCAGGATACGGTGCTTTTCTCCGATACGATAGCGTCAAACATCCGTTACGGCAAGCTCGATGCAACCGAGGAGGAGATAAAACGTGCTGCCGAGATGGCTCATGCGGATGTGTTTATCGAGCGTTTACCCGATGCTTATGAAACGGTGCTTTCCGAATCGGGAAGTGATCTCTCGCAGGGACAGAGACAGCTCCTTTCAATCGCACGTGCGGTGCTTGCCGATCCGAAGATACTGATTCTCGATGAAGCGACATCAAGCGTTGACACACGAACAGAAATGCACATTCAGCAGGCTATGCTGGCACTGATGAAGAACCGCACCTCGCTTGTTATAGCACACAGACTTTCGACTATACGTGATGCCGATAAGATAGTCGTGCTTGACGGCGGCGTGGTTGCCGAGGTTGGAAGTCACGAGGAGCTTCTTGAGAGAAAAGGCGCATATTACCGCCTTTATCAGAACCAATACGCCGGAATTGCGACATAATATTTGCCGCTGCTATTGATTTATTTGATAAAGTATGGTAAAATAGCAATATACTGAATCAAAATGAGGACTACATAATGAAACTTACAGAGCTTTTTGAGCGTGACACACTCTCGCTTTCGTTTGAGGTGTTTCCGCCAAAGACCGATTCTAATTTCGACAGCGTAAAAACTGCCACAGAGGAGATCGCCAAGCTGCGTCCTGCTTTTATGAGCGTTACATACGGTGCCGGCGGCGGTACGAGCAGATATACGCTCGAGATTGCAAAAAATATAAAAGAGCATTACAGTGTTCCGACGCTTGCACATCTCACCTGCGTTTCTTCGACAAAGGAAACGGTACGTGCACGAATCGAGGGCATGAAAGCGGCAGGGATTGAAAACGTGATGGCACTGCGCGGTGACCTAACTCCCGAGCTTGAGGCAAGTGACAGGGGAACATGGGACTATCGTCACGCAATTGATCTTATCCGTGATATAAAGGAAAGCGGTGCGGATTTTTGTATCGGCGGCGCGTGTTATCCCGAGATACATCCCGAAAGCGCGACTCAGGCAGAGGACATCCGTTATTTAAAGGAAAAGGTTGATGCCGGCTGTTCGTTCCTGACAACGCAGATGTTTTTCGATAACAATCTTCTCTATAATTTCCTTTATAAGATACGCGAAGCAGGCATTGTTGTTCCGATAATTCCGGGTATCATGCCGATCACGAACGCAAATCAGGTTGAGAGGGCAATTAAACTTTCCGGCTCGTTTATGCCGCAGAGGTTCAAGAGTCTTGTTGACAAGTTCGGCTCGTCACCTGCGGCGATGAAGCAGGCAGGAATCGCTTATGCGACCGATCAGATAATCGACCTTTTTGCAAACGGCATTAAGAATGTACACGTTTATTCGATGAATAAGCCTGACGTGGCGGAGAAGATACTTGGCAATCTTTCGGATATACTTGGGTAAATAAAAGCTAATCAAAAAGAACAGAAAGCTTCTAATGTCATTTAAATAAAGCTACACAAGTTTAGATAAGGGTGAATCTTCGGATTTGCCCTTGTTTTACTTCTACCGCTTTTTGGAGGTTATTCAAGCAAAAATATACCGTCATATTTTTCGTGAAGACATTTTTAGTAAAATTTTTATATTCACCAAACAGCAAAAATATATAAAAACAGCGCGGCTGTCGTTTAGTTGTTAAGCATTCTAATCTCATATAGATGATATACAGTATGGTATGTTCCTGTTTTTTGTTTTCGATATAAACGAATGCTTTACATTAACAACAACGAATTGATAATTGACCACATAGGATGTATATGTTAAAATATAACCGTAAGCTTACAAATTCAATTTGGAGGTATAACATGACTGTAAAAATAGGTGCGATCATTAAAAGACTTCGCACAGAAAATAATATTACACAAGATACCCTCGCGAATGCGCTTGGCGTTACCCCACAGGCAATTTCGCGTTGGGAATCGGAGATTTCCCATAGTTAAAGATACCACACCAAACCCACGCTTACGATACTTCCATAACATCAGATTTTGGAGGTTAACCCTATGAAACGCCTTATATCCTGTGAATACAACTTCGATAACTGCTGTGTAGAGCTGAAATTCACCGATGGCAGTATGATTGCCATAGACACGATTGCCGTAGAAATGAAGTTGCCGACAATATGTATCAGAGGTCAGAACTTGATTATCTGATCTACAATGCGCCACTTGAATACGCAGAGCTTATTTTGAACGGAGATCCCGAAAATTACCTGAAAACTGTAACGGAATATAAGCCTTTGGATTGATTTCCCCGAACAAGATAAATTGAATTCTAAAGCCAGATGTACACTTCATCATATTCATCAACACGTAAAAATGCCGCCCGAATCCCCGGACGGCATTTTCATATTTTGGCTAATCTAACACCTTAATAATCATACTTATCAAAAAATTCGTTCTTCAGTTCAATCAGATAGTCCATTCCTTTTTCACCTGCGAACGGAAGATGTGTTGCTCTTTGCGTTTTGGATACGAAAGGTG
>CAYSFT010000071.1:0-8874 GCA_964430755.1 uncultured Lachnospiraceae bacterium
GCTGGCGCGAAGGTTTCCATCCCCCTCGGGCTCCCCCTCTTTCCTTTGCCTGCGCCCGACTCGCGCTCAACTCCGCCTGACGGCTCCGGATTCGCTTCGTTAGCGGCAAGCGTTCGTCCGCCGCCAGCTTCGTCGGCGGCTCAACAGCTTCATTGCTTCTTTGGCGCAGGAACGCCGCTAAAAGCGGCTGAAGTTAGTTTTGGTGCGCTTTTTTTAAAGTATATTTGACTATTGTGCGATTTTGTGTTATACTATATGTACTATATAGAAATCTAACGGGTATAATAAACATGAACACCGATTTTTTACCTTTAAACCGCGCTGAAATGGATGCCTGCGGCTGGGACCGTCCCGATTTTGTATATGTCACGGGTGACGCTTATGTCGATCACCCAAGCTTTGGCGTTGCCATAATTTCTCGTGTACTCGAGGCCGAGGGCTTCCGTGTGGCGATACTGTCACAGCCCGATTACAAGTCCTGCGATGCCTTTCGCGAATATGGACGTCCACGTCTCGGTTTCCTCGTTACAGCAGGAAATATCGACTCCATGGTCGCTCATTACACCGCCTCGAAAAAACGTCGTTCTTACGATTATTATTCTCCCGGCGGTAAAATGGGACTGCGTCCCGACCGTGCTTGTATCGTTTACTGCAACCGTATACGCGAAGCTTACGGTGACGTTCCGATCATCCTCGGCGGACTCGAAGCTTCCCTGCGCCGTATGGCACATTACGATTATTGGGACAACAAGGTGCGTCGCTCGGTACTCATTGATTCACGTGCCGATATACTCACTTACGGTATGGGCGAAAACATCCTGCGCCGTATCGCGGCACTGCTCGATAAGGGTGTGCCGATCAAAAAGATATGTGACGTGCGCGGTACGGTCTACGCCGCCGCAAAGGGTGACAACGTACACTATGAGGTTGCCGACAGCTGGGATTATGACGATATCAAAACCGACAAACGCCGTTATGCCGAGGCTTTCGGCGTACAGTACCGCAACACCGATTCGATAAGCGGCAAGGCTCTGATTGAATATTACGACAACAAACAGCTCGTGCAAAATCCGCCTATGCCGCCGCTTGAACGCGACGAGCTTGACAAAGTTTACGCCCTGCCGTATACAAGACGATACCATCCATCATACGAGAGCGTCGGCGGCGTACCCGCCATAACCGAGGTTGAAATGTCGATAACGCATAACCGAGGCTGTTTTGGCGGCTGTAACTTCTGTGCGCTCGCTTTTCATCAGGGAAGAACGGTGCGCTCACGTTCCATTGAATCGGTTGTCGCAGAGGCAAAGAAGATCACCGAATCGCCAAACTTCAAGGGTTACATTCACGACATAGGCGGTCCGACGGCGAACTTCCGTTACAGTGCCTGCAAAAAGCAACTCAAATCCGGCGTTTGCACTAACCGTAAATGCCTTGCACCGAAACCGTGCCCGAACCTCATCGCCGACCACAGCGAATATATCGAGCTCCTAAAACAAGTCGAGAAGCTGCCGAAAGTTAAAAAAGTATTCATCCGCTCGGGTATACGCTTCGATTACGTCCTCGCCGATAAAAACGAGGCCTTTTTCAAAAAGCTTGTGCACGATCACGTCAGCGGACAGCTAAAGGTCGCTCCCGAACATTGCTCGGCACACGTGCTCGGCTGCATGGGCAAGCCTGCCGTTGAAGCGTTTGAAGCATTCAAGAAGCGTTACTTTGAATTGACAAAAAGCTTCGGCAAGGAGCAGTATCTCGTTCCGTACCTGATGTCGAGTCACCCCGGAAGCCGACTTGAGGATGCCGTCGAGCTGGCACTTTACCTCAAAAAATGGGGTTATGCACCCGAGCAGGTGCAGGACTTTTATCCAACTCCCGGAACAGCATCCACAGTCATGTACTACACGGGTATTGATCCGCTTACGATGAAAAACGTCTACTGCGTGCGCGATCACGAGGAAAAGCAGATGCAGCGTGCACTATTGCAGTCGAGCCGTCCCGAAAACGCCGCCATTGTCAGACGTGCGCTCAAGAAGTGCGGACGCGAAGACCTTATCGGTTACGGCGAGGGCTGTCTCGTTAAACCCGAGCGCGGCGGACAGAATAACAACAGCCGTCCGAAGCGTGACGAGCGACGTGCCACGCCAAAGAATCGCGGCGGCAAGAGTAATAAAAACGTAAAAGATACGGCGAAAAAGCATAAAATGAAACGTCCGTGATAGCCCTCATCCGTAAAGTTGCGAAGCAATCTTTTACACCTCTCCCCCAGGGGAAGGCTTTAGGTAACTTTGAGCAGCAAGATGAAATAATGATGATATTTCAAAAAACTCTCTCGTTTTTTTCGTTTCCTCGCAAAGCAACTCCAAAGGCTCTCCCTTTGGGAGAGCTGTCAGCGAAGCTGACTGAGAGGGCAATACTGAGGGCTCCCTCAAAACATTACATTTATCTTACAAAAGTAAAAAACCTCTTGCAAAATCATTTGAAATGATGTATCATATAAGCACAAAGAATTATTGGCATTACACGGTCTTGCCGTTTATCCAAGGAAAGGAATGATACCCATGCCGATGCAAACCGCTGATAGGGAGTCGCAGGTTATGCCCGACAGAAGCCAGACAATAACCTTCACCGTCCCCGAGGAGAAAGAGGACGAAACAAGACGTACTCTCATCACCATATATGAAGCTCTTCGCGAAAAAGGCTATAACCCGATAAATCAGCTTGTCGGCTATATTCTTTCGGAGGATCCCACATATATCACGAACTATAAGAACGCACGCAGTCTTATCCGCCGTATCGACCGCGATGAACTGCTCAACTCGCTGGTAAGAAATTACCTCGGTCTGTGATTTCTTATGAAAATTATTGATCTTCAAACAATGAGAAAAGAGGAGGGCAAATGCTGCTCTCCTTTCTCTGTCGCTCTCGGAAACTTCGACGGCGTTCATAAAGGTCACGCCGAGCTTATCCGCCGCGCGGTTGCCTTTGCACATGAACATAACATAAAATCCGCAGTGTGGACCTTCGCAAGCAGCACAGCGTCACTTCCGAATAAACCCGATTCGCTTACACTCACAAGCGAGGACGAAAAGCTGTCACTCATCCGTGAGCTTGGCGTTGACTATGCCATCCTCGCCGATTTTGAAAGTGTACGGAATATGTCTCCCGAGGAGTTTGTTTCGGAAATCCTTATCGGACAGTGTAACGCTGAAGCGGCGGTCTGCGGTTTCAATTTTCACTTCGGTAAAGGCGGCGTCGGGGATGCAGCAGTGCTTTCGCGTCTCATGTCGCCAAGGAAATGTATCATCGTTGAACCCGTTTATGTAAACGATACTCTCGTCAGCTCGAGCGCGGTACGTGAGCTTGTCGAATCGGGCGATATGGAGGGCGCGGCAGAACTGCTCGGTCACCCTTTTTCGATAACATTACCCGTCGTCGAGGGCAAGCATCTCGGACGCACCATCGGTATACCGACAGTCAACCAAAATTTCCCGGACGGTCACATTATCCCGATGAGCGGTATATACGCCTGCACCGTCGAAATATCCGGCGAAACCTATATGGGCGCAACTAACGTCGGTTTCCGTCCGACGGTTGAATCGACGCGGCGTATCAACTGCGAAACGCATATCATTGACTATGACGGTGACCTTTATGACGAAAAGGTAAAGGTTTCATTTTATAAACGACTGCGCGGCGAGTTACGCTTCGATTCTGTTGAGGCACTGCGCGAGGGTATACAGAACGATATCAGAAAAACGAGGAAATATTTTAAAAAATCATGAAAAAACGTATCATAAGCGTGCTGATGGCGCTCGCCTGCGCCTTTCCCATGACACTCTCCGTCACAGCAGACGAAACGACAGTGCCGGAGGAAACAACCGCACCCGAGGAGACAACCGCGCCGGAAACGGAAAGACTGCCAACCATTGCAGAGGGCGAAGATGTAATCCTTGAGGTGCCAACGCTGGTCAACGTGGACGCGGCGGTGGTTTATAATATTGATAATGACCGTTATATCTACGAGCTCGATGCCGATAAGGTCATATACCCGGCTTCAACGGTCAAGCTCATGACGGCGATTGTCGCACTGGACCTGCTTGAGGGTGACCTTGACCGTGAGATAACCGTTCCCGGCGAGGCAATTGCCAAAGTCAGCGGAAACAGTATCGCTCTCAAACGTGATGAGGTTATGAGCGCAAGAGACCTTTTGTATGCGCTTCTCTGCGGTAACGCTAACGATGCCGCGAACGTCCTCGCATTCACGCTTGCCGGAAGTGTTGAGGAGTTTGTTGATCTCATGAACCAAAAGGCGGCAGAAATCGGTGCCGTCAAAACCCATTATACAAACCCGACAGGACTGCACGATGACCAAATGGTTACAACCGCACGTGACACCGCGATAGTGGCAGCTCACGCATTCAGAACCTCGCCGATCACGGATATGTCAACAGTTGAGGTACATCGTTTTGCTGAAACAAATAAGGCAGGCACGCGTACACTGCATAATAAAAATCACTTTTTCTCAACCGTAACCGAGTACATATACAAATGGAAAATTCCGCGCGGACTGAACGCCGGTTACACAAACGAGGGCGGATACTGTCTTGCAACAACGGCAACACGTGACGGTCTTACATATATCGTCGTAACAATGGGAGCGACACGTGACGATAAATATATTTATTCGTACACCGAAGCGGCGAAGCTGATAAAATGGGCACTTTACGCCTATGAATATCAAACTGCACTGTCAACCTCGGATATGATCTGTGAGATTCCGGTCAAGCTATCGAGCAAAACAGATTACGTAACACTGTTCCCGTCGCAAAACGTCGATCTTTTTCTGCCGACAGGAACGAATATTGACGATGAAATCGAGCTTAAATGGGAATTAACAAAGGATTATTTCACAGCACCGGTCAGTGAAGGCGAGGTCGGCGGAAGAGTTACAATCTCATATAAGGGTATGAGCTTTGGAACATACGATCTTGTAACGCGCAACAGCGTAAACCGAGATAACATTCTATACGTACTCGACCTTATCAAGGGCGTTACCGAGACGCGACCGTTCAAGATTATTGCGACACTTGCAGTAATCGGCTTTGTCGGATACGTTGGAGTGCTTGCATACATCACGGTAAACCGTGGCAAGCGAAAGAGATAAATAGGGACTGCCTGCGGCAGTCCTTTTCTATTGCCGCCAAACTAACTTCAGCCGCTGTAAGCGGCGTTTTTGCGCTGCAGAGGCGAAGAAGGCGCAAGTGGGGCGTCGAGGACGTCGCCCCCTACAAAAGTCACGAACGGTTACAGCTAACAAAACGAATCCGGATTCGCTTTGTCGGCGGTGACCGCTCGTCCTGCCAGCTTCGCCGGCAGCTGCGCCTCGTTGTTTCTTTGGCGCATACAAAAAAGGGGTGCTTCAAACAGCAACCCTTAGTTTTTGTATCATTTCTTTTTATTTGTTTTCGGCTTGAATCCAAGCAAGCCAAGTATACGAATGTTCTTCGAGCCGAGCAAATATGCCAGCCAGCAGGTGAACAGAGACGGCAGCGTTATTAACGCGAAAATCCACCAATCCTCAATCACCGTGAGACTGAAACGTCTCTCGATTATGCTGATCGTGCCAAGATACATACCGTTCAAAAGCCGCGCTATTATATTGCAAATACTGCTGATGCTGTGTCCTGTCTCCGTGTTTGAAATAAAGCCAACACCCATCAATAAAGCAAGAAGAAGATTCGGTATGTTCGCACCAAGCGAAATAATAAGCCCTTTTATCGGCATGGATTTGAGTCGCCCCGAATCGACGCGGATCTTGTCTCTTGCGCCTATATCCCAGCACGTATTGTACGAGAGCGCAAGAAAAAAGAGTATCGAAAATATGCTCGATGCAAGTAAAAGCGAGACGTTTTTGCTCGTCCAAAGCATCACTATCGTTCCAAAAACAGTCAACGCTATTTGATTGAGAAACAGCTTGACCATGTTATATGACTGTTCCTTTAAAAATGTTTTCATAAAGACCTTCCTGATAAATTTTTACATTATTATTGTAACGACTTCCCTCTCGCTTTTCAATACCTATTTGCAAAAGTTTACATTTTATTCGCCGAAGATTCACGTGCACAGCCTTTCTTGACATTTTTCTGCACGTTTGATATAATTAAATCAACAACAAAAAAAGGAGCATCGCCACTTGAAAAAAATCACTCTCGCTCATGAATTTTGTCAAAGACTTGAAAATTTATATCCGGTTGCCGAATGTGCGCTCGAATCGGGCGGTGAAGCATGGAAACTGCTTATCATGGGACGTCTTTCAGCGCAGTGCACCGATGCACGCGTCAACATCGTCTGCCGTGAGCTTTTTTCCGTCTGCCCGACGCTTGAAGCCATCGCCGACTGTGAATTATCACGTCTTGAGGAAATCGTTCGTCCGTGCGGTCTTTACAAAACCAAGGCAAAAAATATCAAGGACGCCTGTATCATGCTGCGTGACGATTTTGCAGGTACACTTCCCGACACGATGGACGAGCTTTTGAAATTCCCCGGCGTCGGACGCAAGATCGCCAATCTCTTGCTTGGTGACATCTTCAAAAAGCCCGCGATCGTTACCGATACCCACTGTATACGTATCTGCGGCAGAGTCGGTCTTTATGACGAAAAGCTCAAGGATCCCCTCAAAATTGAACGCATACTCGTTCCGATTATTGAGCCCGAAAAACAGTCCGATTTCTGTCACCGTTTAGTTATGTTCGGGCGCGAGATATGTACTGCACGCTCACCGAAATGTGAGAACTGTCCCATAGCCGATATTTGTAAACACAATAAAAAAGTTTCTAAAACATATTGAAATTTCACGTTCGATGTGATAAAATAATAGCAGAACAAAAGTTCGCGGTGTATTTACCGCCGAAAGGACATAAGTTTGAAAAATAAATTTTCAAACTACCTTTTGTGGCTCTATCTCGGTCACAGACCGAGATTTGGCTGCGCCAACCGCGCCCCAATAAGGATAGAAAGGAAGCTTTCGCAAAGCGAAAGCAATGGTCATAATTATGCTCTCCATTGTTTATTCAGCCGGACTCGCCGGAGTTGACGGCTTCCCTGTGACCGTCGAATGTAATTCCCAGGACAAACTGCCGCAATTTGAAATAATCGGACTGCCAGGTCCGGCAATCAAAGAAGCCAAAGAACGTATGATCGCCGCGATTGAAAACGTCGGGTTTTCTTTTCCGGATACGGCGCTGACCGTCAACCTCGCTCCTGCCGACCGCAAAAAAGAGGGTTCGTCGTTTGATCTTGCGATGACTGTCGGTATCATGCAGGCAAACCGTCTGCTTCCCGGCGCGCTTGATCTCTCGAAATGCTGTTTCATCGGAGAGCTTTCAATGACGGGAACTCTTCGCAGCGTAAAAGGCGTTCTCTGCATGACGCTCGCCGCACGTGATGCAGGACTGACGGAGGTTTTCGTTCCGGAAGACAACGCAAATGAAGCGGCTGTTGTTGACGGCGTTAACGTGTACGGCGTAAAAGACCTTTTGTCGCTTTGCAAGCATCTCTGCGGCAAGGCTACTATCGCGCCAACCCGTTTCGACCGTGAAAAATTCACTGCAGACACCGTCACGTTTTCGTATGACATTTCCGAGGTGAAAGGGCAGGAAAAGATCAAACGCGCGCTTGAAATTGCCGCCGCAGGAGGACACAATTTTCTCATGATCGGCCCGCCCGGAACAGGCAAAAGTATGCTTGCCAAGCGGCTCCCGACAATCCTGCCTCCGCTGACTTTTGAAGAAGCACTCGAAACCTCGAAAATCCACTCGATCGTCGGCAAGCTCTGTGACGGCACCTCGATGGTTACCACACGTCCGTTCCGCTCGCCGCATCATACCATGTCTGCACCGAGTCTTGTCGGAGGCGGTTCAAATCCGCAGCCGGGTGAGATCTCGCTTGCTCACAACGGCGTGCTTTTTCTTGACGAGCTGCCCGAGTTCAATAAAATCGTTACAGAATCGCTCCGTCAGCCGCTTGAGGACGGCAAGGTGACGATAACGCGCACGCAAAACAAGATTACATACCCCTGCTCGTTCATGCTCGTTGCCGCGATGAACCCCTGCAAGTGCGGTTACTACGGTCATCCGACGCGCAAATGCACCTGCAAGCCGGAAGAAATACGAAAATATTTATCGAAAATCAGCGGCCCTCTGCTTGACCGCATGGACATTCAGGTTGAAGTTTCGTCGCTCACCTTTGATCAGTTGGCAGAGCCAAAGAAAAGCGTAACCTCTGCCGAGATACGCGAGAATGTCACACGTGCACGCCTTTTCGCAAGGGCAAGATGCGAAGCGGCACACGCAAGTGATCCGACAATTCCGCTGATACACAAAAACGCAGACATGACCTCGCGTCATCTTTCGGAGTTCTGCAAGCTTAATAAGGAAACATCCGATTTACTGCGGACGGCATTTGAAAAATTACAGCTTTCCGCGCGCGGTTACGATCGTTTACTCCGTGTTGCACGCACGATTGCTGACCTTGATTCGAGTGCAGAAATAAAGACAGAGCACATTGCGGAAGCGATACAACTGCGCTCCCTTGACCGCAAATATTTCAACTGACACATATCGACAAAATCTGTTAAAAACTGCGTTTTTTTGCGCACAAGCTGTGGAAAACTCTGTTGAAACAGCGGAAAACTATGCTTTTTACCGTCATTTTCGACGCGTATTTGTCCACATTTTCCACAAGTGGGGTGTGGAAAAGATTGTTTCGCAGCTTTGACGGATGAGGGCTTTAAGCAGCAAACGCCAAAGATATGGCGGCAGAAACGGTTACCGGTGAATGGTCGTTGGGATACCGAACGGAGGCGGAGGAGCCGGAGTG
>CAYSFT010000072.1:0-8207 GCA_964430755.1 uncultured Lachnospiraceae bacterium
ACAGGGGGCACATTAAAATGCATGGCGGCTGTTTATTGCTGATTTTGATGTTACAAAAATACGCCACTTAGCAAGGTTTTATTTCACTTGCCGGGTGGCGTATCGTTTTTGTGTGCTGGAGGAGCTGACCGTTCAAAATTACGGGAAAGTGACAATAAAGGATCTTACCTTTCCTCGCGGAAATAGTTAAGTCCAAGCGAGGTGGGCATACTGCTTCCGCCGCGTTTATTGCGTATTGACATCGCAACGAGGACTATTGCAGTAATTATGAAGGGAAGAGCCTGATAAAGCTGTGTCGGTATCTTTGCAAGCCAACCGAGCACTTCGGGAAATGCCGTTGCAAGGCTGTTTCCGGAAACACGCAGGGTGTTGAAAAATCCGAAAACAAAGGTTCCGAGAATTGCAAGTGACGGATTCCAGTTTGCAAATATAACGAGCGCAACTGCGATCCAACCGTAACCGTTTATCCAACAGCTGCTGTTGAACGAGCCTGACATATTAAGTCCCATATAGTATCCGCCGATACCCATAATACCGCATCCTGCGCAGATGTGCAGGTATTTCATAAGCTTTATGTTAATGCCGACAGAGTCTGCGGCACCGGGATTTTCTCCGATTGCACGGAGCTTAAGACCGATTGTCGTATGCTTGAGATACCACCACATGAAAATTGCTATTGCAATTCCGAGGTATATGAAAATATTATGGCTGAAAAATCCTTTTCCGATTATCGGTATCTTTGAAAGAAACGGAATGGAAATATCGGAGAAGCCGTTTTGAACATTCGAATAATCTGCCATAACAGGCCAATTGACCGCTTTTAAGCCGTTTCCGACGAAGAAATAAATGCCGAGTCCAAAGGTTGTGAGAGTTAGTCCTGTAATGTTCTGATTTGCTTGCAGGGAAACTGTCAGTGCGGCAAAAATAAGTCCGCACAAAGCGCCTACAATAAAGGCGGCAAGTATTCCGATGCCGAGACTGTTTGCATAGCATCCGCAAATGTATCCGAAAATTGCGCCGACAGCCATAATTCCCTCGACACCGAGGTTTAAGCTTCCCGATTTTTCAACGAGTATCTCGCCAACCGTGCCGTAAAGAAGAGGAATATTAAAGACTATGATACTGTGTATAAAGGAAGTAATGACACCGATCTTATCCATTGTTTTTCTCCTCCTTACCGTTCTTTTTTACGAAAACAACACGGAATCGCGTGTAAAAATCTGCAGCGAGAACCAAAAACAGTATGATACCCTGAAGCATATTTGCAAAGCTTGAGTCAACACGTGAAAATGTTGCCGCAGCGGCAGTCGAGCCGTATTGTAAGATACAAATAAGAGCGGACACAACAAAGATTGCTACCGTATTAAGCTTTGCAAGCCATGCAACGATTATACCCGTCCAACCTACATCATCAGTGAACGAGGTTGAAAGCGTACCTGCGCTTCCGACTTTAAATGCAGCTCCGAGACCGATAAGAGAAGCGGAGAGGAATATGGTTCGTAAAATTATTTTGTTCACCTTCATGCCGGCGTATCTTGCGCTTCCGATGCTATCACCGACAACGTTTATTTCGTAGCCTTGCTTTGTATGCTTGATATAGAAGTAAACCAAAACTCCGACAAGTAAGGTTAAGATAACGCATATGTTCAGCTTGAAATTGCCGCCGAATCCAATTTCCGGGAAAGACGCAGACTGCGAAAAATCCTTGAAAAACGAACGCGCCGAGCTTTCCTGAAGGAATACGTTCCACGGAGCTTTAGTCTCTCCGATATAGAACAGGACGTAAAGCGCTATGTAGTTGAGCATAAGTGTCATAAGAGTTTCATTCGTGCCGAACTTTACCTTCAGTATTCCGGCAAGAAGACCGTACAGTCCCGCAACCAACATAGCACCAACACACATAATAATCAGCGTCAGCGGTTCGGGAAGCACAGGACCTAATTTGATGGCAACAAAAGCCGCTGTGATCGCTCCCACAATGAACTGTCCTTCGCCGCCGATATTCCAGAAGCGCATCTTGAAAGCAAGCGACAGTGCAACTGATGTGAGCGCAAGAGGCACAAACTCATCAAGATAGTTCATAAATGTTTTGTATGCGATCGGATTTCCGACTGTGCCCAGCGTGAACATCTTTGCATAATATTTAAGCGGATTCACGCCTATGGTAAGCAATATGATAGCACCGATTATCAGCGCAATAAGTACGGCTCCAATATAAAGCACGGCTTTTTTCCATAATGGGCAATTGTCACGCTTTGAAATATGAAATCCCATACTCACACCTCCTCACCATTGTCAGCATTATCAAAGAGAGAATCCTTTGCAATACCTGCTATCTTATCAGTATACTTTTCACTGAGATCGAGGGCTCCCGTCATCATAAGTCCAAGCTCTTCCTTGCTCGTCTTATGGGCGTGGACAACTCCCTTGAGCTTACCGTGGCAGAGAACCATTATCTTGTCGCAAAGAGCGAGCATAACATCGAGATCCTCGCCGACGAACAGTATGCCGACGCCGTTCATCTTCTGACGGTTGAGTATGTCATATATAACATATGAAGAGTTTATATCAAGTCCGCGCACGGGATATGCGGTAACGACAACATTAGGTCCTGCCTTTATCTCACGTCCGAGGAGAACCTTTTGTACGTTACCACCGGACAGACGGCGAACGGGTATCTCCGTTGACGGTGTTACGACCTCAAGCTCACGTATGATCTCTTCGGCATCCGCTCTGCCTGTCTTACGATCAACAAACGGACCTTTGCTCTCGTTGTATTTTTTGAGAAGCATATTGTCGGTTATAGACATTGACGGAGCAAGTCCCATTCCAAGGCGGTCCTCGGGAATGAACGACATCGAAATTCCTTTTTCGTGTATCTGCTTTGGCGAAAGTCCTACGATGTTTTCGCCTTTATGTATCATCTGTCCCGATTCGATCGGCAGAAGTCCCGCAATCGCCTCACAGAGCTCCTTCTGACCGCAGCCGGCAATGCCTGCAACGCCGAGTATCTCACCGCCGCGAATATAAAAGCTGATGCCGTTTATGGCAATTGCGCCCTCCTCGTTGCGGATAACGAGATCACGAACCTCAAGCAGCGGGCGTGTTTTTTCAACCTGCGGCCGGTCTATATTGAGGTCGATCTTTCGTCCGACCATCAGTTCGGTAAGAGCCTGCTCGTTTGTCTGTGCAGTGTCTACCGTGGTGATATACTCACCTTTGCGCAAAATTGCAACGCGGTCGGAAATCTCCATTACCTCGTTAAGCTTATGCGTGATTATGATTATCGAGTGGCCCTCTTCCTTCATGCGTCTGAGAACGCCGAAAAGCTTGTCTATTTCCTGAACGGTGAGAACGGCAGTCGGCTCATCGAGGATGATTATCTTTGCGCCGTAATAGAGAACCTTGATTATTTCAAGCGTCTGTTTTTCGGAAACTGCCATGTTGTAGACCTTCTTTTTCGGGTCTATTTCAAAGCCGAATTTGGCGGCGATCTCCTCGATCTCAGAGTAGCGCTTTTTATTAAGTACCGTGCCGGCGTTCTCGTTGCCAATCCAGATATTATCTGCGGCGGAAAATGCGTCAACCAGCTTAAAATGCTGATGAACCATGCCTATACCGAGCTTCTTTGAGGTTTCGGGTGAGTCTATGGATACTTCCTTGCCGTCAACGTATATCTGACCGCTGTCGGGTCTGTAAATTCCCGAGAGCATATTCATAAGAGTGGTTTTTCCGGAGCCGTTTTCTCCGAGAAGCGCAAGAATTTCTCCCGGTCTGACGCCGAGATTTATGTTCTTGTTTGCAACCACTTTTCCAAAAGTCTTGGTGATACCCTTCATTTCAATGGTATAATTTTCCGACATAGAGACCTCCTTGTTAACTTTTTAAGCACAAGACAATAAACTCCGTTCGGTGAAAAACTCCGCGTGGGAGTTTACTGTTTTCTGATTAAAAAAAGATAACGGGATCGGCCGGAAAAAGTCGACCCCGTTTCAATAGAATCATTAACCCTCGGTTACGCCTTCTACATAGTAGTTCATCGTACCGGTGATAACACTGTCGGCAACAGACTCGCCGCCTGCAGCAACGATAACGTTACCCTGGTTGTCCATAAGATCTGCATCTGCCTTTGTAACTTCACCGTCAGCAGTGATGGTGAGCTTAACGCCGGAGAATACATCCCATTCGCCGTCAACAATCATCTTGCGAACTGCATCGATTGCCTTCTGGGTGTTGGGTGCGCAGTTTTCGGTGATCGGAGAAATGTCAACGAAGTTCTCCTTAAGACCGCCGTAGTATGCGGGAGTGCCCATTGCTGCAACAAACTGATCAGCAGTTTCGCAGTCCATAGCTGCCTTGATTGCAGTTGCATAGTATACATTCCAATTCCAGATAGCAGCGGTGAGGTGAGCCTCGGGAGCATCCTTGGTCATATCGGAGTTGTATCCGCAGCCGAATACGTTCGCAGCCTGAGCAGCGATCTGAGGCTGTGCGGAGTCGCAGTGCTGAGAAATGATTCCGCAGCCATAGGAGTTGATGAGCTCCTCTGCGAACGCCTTCTCGTTAATCTCGTCTGCCCAAGCACCGAGCTTCTTAACGGTGATTGTTGCATCGGGGTTAACTGCCAGAGCGCCAAGAGCAAAGCCGTTGATACCGGAAGCGGTTTCAGCGTACTCGGTTCCGAATGCAGCAACATATCCTATATTGTTGTTTCCGGTTTCGAGGGACTTAAGACCTGCTGCAATACCTGCAAGGTAACGTGCTTGGTATGCGCGTCCGAAATAGTTGTTGAAGTTGGTTTCGTTGCTCTTATAGCCGGTTCCATGCGAGAAGATAACATTGGGATATTCTGCTGCGCAAGCTTCAAGCGCGTCCATGTAGCCGAAGGAAATACCGAAAATGATGTCAGCGCCGTTACCAACGAGAGTATCAACAGCGTCTTTTACCTTTGCGGTGTCTTCGGGAACTTCGTCAACGATGAAGAGCTGAGTGTCAACATCAAGTCCGAGCTCCTTCATAGCGGTAACAATACCGTTATGATGTGCATAGGTGTAACCTGCGGTGTCGTTCTTGCTGTTGATGTAGATTGCGCCGACCTTGAAATCGGCAGCTGCCGCATTGTCGTCTTCGGTCTTGCCACAACCGGCAAAGCTGAGAGTGGTCATTACCATAAGTACGGCCATGAAAAGTGTGATGAGCTTTTTCATAAGCATCCTCCAAAAACAAAAAATTTTTTGTGCGATAAAATATAAACACACACTATTATTTTACATAAAAAATCCCAAAAAAGCAATAGTTTTTTAAAAATAAGTTATTTTTTTTTGAAAAAAATATAAATATGTTGAAAAGCAGATGTAAATGGCAGGAAATTGTTGTTATGAAAACGTGAGAAGTTATCCCGCCTTCATGTGAAATTACAAGAATACGCCGCCTGACAAGAGTTTGCTGCTCACTTGCCCGGGTGGCGTATCATTTTTTACGTCTTACAGCGATTGCGGCTCGCTATACTCTTTGAACTCCGACTTTTGCTTTCTTTGTAATATTGTAACCGAAATATTTCTTAAAAAGGCGACTTACATAATTCGGGTCGCTGTAACCAAAACGTGTGACAGCCTCATGCAGCTGAACGTGCTCTGTTTCCATCAGGGCTTTGATAGCTTTCAGCTTTTCCGTATTTGCGTATTTTTTCAGACTGCAGCCTTCTGTTTCCTTGAAAACTCTGCATAGATATTCGGGAGAAATTGAAAGCTGAGCGGCAATGCTTTTCTGATTGATCGGCAAATGAATATTCTTATAGATAAATTCCTTTGCACGCTGGGTGTATAACATATTACTGGGCAGCCTCTGCTTTTTTGATTCTCTGCTGAACTTGTCAATTTCATAGAGCAGATTCGGAAACAGTGCAGCACCTCGTGTCGGAGAATCACTGAAAAGCAATTGATTGTGTATCAGCTGCTCGATCGTATCTTCTATCACTCTTGTTCCCGGCTGTGAATGAATGATCAGCGGCAAATAGAGACCATTCATTTCATTTGTTGCCATCCGCCATTTTACGCTTGCCATAACCGTATGGTGCTCGTGAAAGGATTCCCATCTCACGCTGAACGGGGATCTGTCACGCACCGTACAGATAATATCGCCCTTTACACCGGTATACTCCTGACCGTAATATTCGAATGTTGCCGAGCCTGCCGTGACAAGTGCAACTTCTATAAATTCCTTTGATCCGTTTGTAAACTTGGCTGAATAAGAATCAGCACTGAAACCGTGTGCGGCTATTATGATCGGTAAGGATTCAAGCTCGTATGTCGGCAATTTGAGCACATCCGTTTTTTATGTACATTTGCTATATGGCTTGATTATAACACATAATATCAATTTTGTCAAGATTCTCAACTTGGTGCATTGACATGTTTTTTGAATAATTATAAAATAGAAACACAGCTAACATGAAATTTGGTGCATCTGACGATTGCGACGGGAATAGAATGGAAAATTTCCTAAAAATTACCCACAATATCAATAATATTATCCTTGTCTCGAGCGTGCTGATTGTGAGAGACGTTAAACCAAATGTTAAACTGTACGATTTTGATATATTCGCGGCATGGCTCGCGGTTATATAAATATTTTTAAAAGGAGAAGACCCATGGCAAAGAGAAGATTATTATCCTTCCTGTTGGCGGCAACACTTGTGGCTTCAAGTCTCCCGTTAACAGCGGCTGCAGTCGAGGACGAAACTGCGGCTACCACCGATTCCGAGGCAGTTGCAAACGTAGAGTCACTCATCGCGGCAATCGGCGAGATCACTCCCTACAACGCAACCAAGTATCCGATTCTGAATGCACGCAGCGCATACGATGCTCTTGCAGATGAGCTCAAGCCTCTTGTTAAGAACTACGATGTTCTCGTATTCACAGAGGAATCTTACTACAATGCGCCCGCAGCGGCTGATGTAGTATCAAACTCCGGCGTTACTCACGGAGCTTACTGCGCACAGTACGGCGAGTTCATTCGAATCACCGGACGTGACGGCAACCTCGACAGAATCGTATTCAGAGATCCTGCAACAAATGAGGACGGAAGCGCAAAGTACACACTCGGCACTTCTTACACAATCAAATTCAAGGCTCGTGCAAGAGCTTACGCTAACTGCGATGCCATTGAAGCAGATGCACCCGTAAAGATCCGCATTTGTGAAAAGCCGACAGATGCTTCTATTCTTTACTCGCATACGCTCACAACAAGCTGGGCTGACGTTACCGTCACAACCGATAAGTTCTCCGGCGAATTCTATATTCGAGGCTCGGGCAGAGGTTACGGCTATATCCCGTTCGACATCAAGGATCTCACGATCGTTGAAACTGACGGCGACGGAACAAACCTCGCAGCCAACACAGATGTAATTTCTAAAGAGGCAGGTTGGTCCGTTGATCAGATCGCCGGCGATTACAAGACGCTTACAATCGCCAAGGCAACCGACAACGCACGTTATTATATCCGTGGTCCTAAGGCTGATCCGACTGCGGTTTCGGAATTCAACTTCTCGGATACAACAGAGTATGCGGCAGGCTCTTACATCGTTAAGCTCCCCATCCGCATCAACACTATTGATTTTGCAAAGTATACAACCAACGGTGACACCCTCAGCGCAGACGGCAACACCGCAAATATGACTGTAACTCTTGCAGGCACACAGATCGGCGAAACGATTACTATCAACGCCGAGGACTGGATGGTTGCAGAGGTTGCATTCACTGCGGCTGAAGCGTTTACTGCGGATCAGATCGCATTCACCCTTGATCAGTCAGTACCTGTTGACATTCAGGCTATTGAAATTGTTGATGCTTCCGCGATAGATCAGGCAGCGGCTGATGAGGTTATTGCTCTCATTGATGCAATCGGCGAGGTAACACTTGAGTCCGAAGCTGCAATCATCGCGGCTGCAGAGGCTTATGACAACCTCACTGAGGCACAGCAGGCACGTGTTACCAACTATGCAACTCTCGAAGCGACAATTGCAACCTACCAGCAGCTCGTTGAAGATGCAGAGCAGGCAGAAGCAGACAAGGCAGCAGCACAGCTTGTTATTGACGCAATTGACGCAATCGGCGAAGTAACTCTCGAGTCCGAAGCAGCAATCGCAGCAGCAGAAGCAGCTTATGCTGACCTCACTGATGACCAGAAGGCGCTCGTTACCAACTACG
>CAYSFT010000073.1:0-8151 GCA_964430755.1 uncultured Lachnospiraceae bacterium
CTTACTTCGTACTCTTCTTTCCATCTCTTGTTGTTCAATTTTCAAAGACCATTGTCCGCTACCGCTCTCGCAAGCGACTCGATTATTATATCACAATAATCTTATCTTGTCAATACCTTTTTTAAAATTTCTTCAAAAAAGTTTTCAAGATTCCACAGACTTGTGGAAAGCCGTTTCCGTGACAGCTTTAATATTATATCATACCGATTTATGTTTGTCAATGGTTTTTTTAATTTTTCTTCATGTTTGGTACAAATGTGCATAAACAATCAAACCAAGTGAATACTGTTGTAAGAGGTGTCAGTATGCTTACTATTCTTATCCGCATCATATTAATTTATATTCTTTTAATCGGCACAATGAGACTCATGGGCAAACGTCAGATCGGCGAATTGCAGCTATCAGAGCTTGTGACAACCTTTCTCCTTTCAGAGCTCGCCGCCGCACCAATTACCGACGACCAGATACCACTCGCGTTTGCAATCATTCCAATCTCCGTCCTGCTCTCCCTTGAAGTTATCATATCATTCGCCGTCACAAAGCTCCCTGCGCTTAAGCCGTTATTCGACGGCAAACCGAGTGTCCTCATCAAACGCGGCGAACTCGATATAAAAGAAATCGGGCGTGTGCGCATCAGTGTCGAAGAACTTTTGTCTCAGCTTCGCATTGCCGGAGTTGCGGATATTTCCGAGGTCGATTACGCTATACTTGAACAAAACGGTCAGCTTTCGGTCATACCCAAGCGCAAAGATTCGCCGCCGACTGCCGCAGACTTGAAAAGCAAGGTTACCGAATCGGGTATCGCTCACGCAGTTGTCGTCGATTCTCATATAAGCAATCATGCACTGGAGCTGCTCGGTCACGACCGCAAATGGTTAGAATCGCGCCTGAAGCGTCACCGTGTTACACTCGACCATGTATTTCTTTTCACCGTCGACGATGTCGGAAAGGAGAATCTAATCAAAAAATAATGCGTTCCTTTATAATTGCCGCAATGCTTCTTTCATTAATAATAATATTAACCGTCCTCAACACCGGTTATCTCACCTCAAGAATCGACGAAATTCTAACAATGTGCGAAACATTAAAATACGGCAGCTCCGCCGATGGAACCGAGAAAATTCTCGATGCATGGCAGAATTGCCGTAATGTCGTATCATTATCAACTCACAGAAATGATATTGAACGTGTTGAGAATGCACTGTTCGCGGTCACCGCTTTTGAGAGTGACACCGGTGATTTCAAGTCCCAGCTTGACATTCTCATAAGCGCACTTGAGCATATCCGTGACAGTCAAAGCTTCACGCTTGAAAATATCTTTTAGCGGAAAACAGTCACCTTATCCGCAAGATAAACCTCACGGCGCATGATCGTATAAAATTCCGTGAACTGATCGTCAAAGGCTATACCGAGCTTCTGCTCTGCTCCCTTTATGAGATATTCGGGATTGAGATAATCCGCACTGTCCGCAGATAAAAGCGCATGAATGACTACACTCTCTCCATCAAATGTACACTCGTGCAGATCAATATAAGGTAATATATCAACCTCTTTCTCCCCTGATTTTGAGCGTTTGACGAGCGTCAGCGGATGAGTGTAAAGCTCACGCAAGGCATCCGCCGTTTGTGCAGTGAACTTCGGCGAGGTCATACGTATCTCATAGTCAGCCCATGCAATCTCGCTGAACTTGCGATCACTTTGGTAAACGCAAGAGATCTTCATTTCATCAGTCAGCGTTTCATTTATGCGACGCTTAACTTCATCAAGCTCCATCGGTTCAACAAGACGGATATCGAAAAATTCACACTCGCTCTGTGTACCAATCGAAAGCGGCAGTGAAAACGTCAGCTTAAGACGCGGATTGAAGCCCTGTGAATACCATGCAGGTATACCTGCTCGGGTAAGGTTACGTGTCATCGTTCTGACAAGATCGAGATGCGAAATAAACTGTAAGCTTCCAACCTTATAAAATTTTGCTCTTATCGGCATCGGCTGCACCATGTACGCTCACCTCCCAGCTTATTTGCACCGCATCCGGTACACTTCTCCGCACAGTTGCGGTTTGTCACCGATTCATACGCATTGTGACGTTCACGGAGCAAGAACCTCTTCTCAACTCCGCAGTCGATAATATCCCACGGCAGTACCTCATCCTCACCGATCTCACGACCGGCATAATACGCCGGATCAATTCCACAGTCCTTAAAGACCTGCACCCAATTATCATAATTAAAGAATTCTTCCCAAGCGTCAAACTTAAATCCACGCTTGTGTGCTTCAAGTATCGCCGGTACAAGACGTCTGTCGCCGCGCGCGAACACCGCCTCAATGAGCGAAACCTGTGCATCATGATAGTTATATTTAATCTTCGGATCGTTTATCTTCGAGCGAAGTAACTTCTGCTTGCGGTCAAGCTCCTCGAGAGTATTCTGCGCTTCCCATTCAAACGCCGTAAACGGTTTCGGAATAAAGCAGGCAACGCTTATAGTCACGGTCGGTGCTTTTCTTCCTTTAACTCCGCGGTAGAGATCGTAGTACGCATCAACGACGTGTTTTGCAAGCTGTGCAATACCCTCGATATCCTCGTCAGTTTCAGTCGGCAGACCGAGCATGAAATAGAGCTTCACCTGTGTCTTTCCTGCCTCAAACGCAACACGGCAGGCACGGAGCAGATCCTCCTCGGTGACATTCTTATTAATGGCATCACGAAGCCTCTGTGTTCCTGCCTCAGGCGCAAACGTGAGTCCAGAAGCGCGGACAGTTGAGATTTTATCCATAAGCTCCTTGGTGAACATATCAAGGCGCATCGAAGGGAGCGAAATATTGACCTTTGCCGCATCCGTCCATTTGAGCAGAGTGTCGCAAAGTCCGTCAATTTCAGAATAGTCGCTGATCGACAGCGAAGACAACGATATCTCATCATAACCGGTGCTTTCACGAAGCGCACGAGCCTGACGGTCAAGTACCTCAACCGACTTTTCACGTATCGGACGGTAAACCATTCCTGCCTGACAGAAGCGGCATCCGCGTATACATCCTCTGTAAACCTCGAGCATGATGCGGTCGTGCACAGTTTCAATATACGGCATAACAAAACGGTCGGGGAAATATGCCTTGTCCATATCGGCGATGATACGCTTGGTGATCTTCGTCGGAATGTCATCATATTTCGGCGTGTACGCTTTAATTGTACCATCCTCGTTGTAGCTGACTTCATAGAGCGAGGGAACATAAAATCCGTCAAGCTTTGCGGCCGCGTGTAAAAATTTCTCGCGAGTATATTCGCCCGATTCTTTCATATCGGCATAGAGATGCATAATTTCAGGGAGAGCTTCCTCGCCCTCTCCGATTGAAAAGACGTCAAAGAAATCCGCAATCGGCTCGGCATTATACGAGCAAGGACCACCGCCTATGATTATCGGCATCGTGTCATCGCGCTCGCTTGAAAGAAGCGGTATTCCGGCAAGATCGAGCGTGTTCAGCACATTCGTATAACAAAGCTCATACTGAAGCGTGAAACCGACAAAGTCAAAATCGCGCAGTGCGTCACCGCTTTCATGTGCGTAGAGCGGAATATTATATTTGCGAAGCTGCTCCTCCATGTCAACCCACGGAGTGTATGCCCTCTCGCACCATAAATCGGGATGAGAGTTTATCGCGCCGTAAAGTATACGTATGCCGAGATTTGACATACCGATCTCGTATGTGTCGGGAAAACAAAATGCAAAACGCGCACGTACATCCTTTTTATCTTTAATTATCTGACCGTATTCGCCGCCGGTGTAACGTCCGGGCTTGAGTACACGTTTGAGAACGCGTTCGGCTGCGGCCTTGGGAGTGAGATTTTCCATAATAAATTTATCCTTACATATTAAAATAATGGGACACCGCACCCGACGGCATCCCAAATTATTAAACCAAAAATCTTGAAAGAATCATAACGGGAATCATCCAGAAGAGCTGATACAGCATGAGGTAAAGCGAGGAGAGCGTTGAAGTTCCGCCAAACGCACTTATAAACACCATGACAACAACGCCGATCAGCATTGAAAGAACCTTCACGATCATGTTGGTCTTTATAACACTGCTGACTCGCTCGCAGAGAGCTACGGTGCGAAGCAGCGCCTTAACCGAACGCTTCGAAACAATACCGCTTTCGCAGCGCTCAACCGTGTGCGGAATATCCTCAACATTCTTCGAGCGGATAACCTTAACGGGATATTTCGCAGTCTTTATCTTCTTTGCAAGCAGCAGGTCGTCAATATTGGGATCGAACGACTTGATACCAACGCAAAGACCGGTTTTATAAAGCTGTGCCAGAATTGATTCAAATTCTGCATCCATCGTATACTGAACGTAAACCTTCGCCGCAAGCTGTCCCTCGTATGCAACATAGAGCACGCCAACAGCGCTCATGTCCTGTCTGCCGATTTCGCTGTCGTAAGGAATGTCGAAGTCCTTCTTTTCCATATACGATGCCTTGCCGAGATAAACGATAACACCGTCAATTGTCACGGTAAGTCCGTCGTCGTCAACCTCAACAAGCTCAACATCCTCGGAATGACCGAGATCGTGAGTTGCCTGACTGAAGACATCGGCAAGAGGACCGCCAACCTTCATGAAAGCGCTTGCGAGACTGTAAATAATCTCATCAATACGGTTCTGACCGTAAACCTTTATGCTCGTCACCTTAACGCCGCCGGACGGGAACACTTCCTTGTCCTCAAACGAGATGACCGCAGAACCGGAATATTCGCCAAACGAACACTCGCCGATGATCGCACTGTCATTGTCGTAAGAATCCTTGGACGCTTTATAGAAAGGATAGCTGTAAATAAGGAACGCCGCAAGAGGAGTTATCACCGCCGCACTGACGAACGCCATCGTAAACGCTTCATAAGCACTGCCTGTTTTAATAAACGAAACAATCAGGAATATCGCCGAGATTATTAAAACCACGGGAAGCATGATACCGATTATAGGCTTCGGAATCTTGTCCTTATCAACACGAGAGAAGAAGCCGTCAACGAAATCGGTCTTGCCAACGCGAACGATCTGCGCCTCGGGAGAAACATACTCATAAAAAGCTTCGCGCTCAAGAGATTCGGTTGAATCCGAAACCTCGGTTACAACAAACTTTTTCTTTTTCGATGAAACAACATTGAAGCTGAAAACATCACGCTTGAGATTCATGAATTCATAAAGAAGCGTAAGCACAACCGCGAGGGCAACCGGAAGATTATAAATTCCAAATCCCTCGGTTGGAGCCGTGATACCTGCGATAAAGGAATATATCACAGACATCGCAAGAATAAATGTCGTAATACTTTCGGGAATCGGTTTAAGCGATATAATTCCCTTTGCGCCGTCAATGATCGGCTTTGCCGCCAGAACTCCGCACAAAACAACGAGCTGGAGATCAACCATTGCATAAACCATCGGATAGGATGTCGGTCGCATGAATCCGGGAAGCGACAGACCGAGCATCGAGAAGTTTTCAAGCAAGAACAGAACAACAAGCAAACCAAACGCCGCCGCCATTCTTAAAATAAGTGTGTAATACTTTGACTTATAGCTTGTAAGTATCTCCGCATTCTGATCGCGGGTTGTATATTCGAGCTTACCGACAACTGCCTGCATCTGCGCGGTTTCTTCATGCTTCTGCATGATGTCGTCCTCAATTTCGAGGGCTTTCTCCTCGCCAACCGCTTCTTTAAGCTCTTCGTTCATGCCGAACGCAACCATGATATTGAGATCCGTCTGGTCTATCTCATCATCGTCCGGATTTCCGTAAACCGCAGGCTCATTTTCAGCATCGTTCATAGGAAGCTCTGCATCTGCGCTTACAGGAGTGAAAACCTCGGTCTCCGACATTGAGAAGGCTTCGTCAACAATTCTGTCTATCTCGTCGTCATCGTCGCCTGCCATACTCTTAACCTTGGATATATCAAAAACAGCAGTTGTTTGCGTGTCAATCGCCATATCGTCACAAGCGTCTGCCGTCTCAGCATCCGGCTCATAAACGACTACGTCCGCACTTTCCGCTTCCGTAACAGTTTCGGGCGAAACTCCGTCAAGCTCCGCAATATCTTCGATATCTTCGATATCGTCAATGCTCTCAACAACGTCAATGTCTTCAATAACGTCCTCGGCAGCTTCTTCGGCGATATCTTCGTCCATTTCTTCAACCAAAGCCTCTGCCGTATCTTCAACGGCATCTTCGAGTGTCTGCTCGACGTTCTCGTCTGAAACGGCTTCGATAACAGCTTCTTCGGCGTAAGCTTCAACTTCAGCCTCTGCTTCAACCTCAGTATCAATCTCAGCTTCCGCTTCAACCTCAACTTCCGCTTCAGCATCTGCATCCGACATAGCCGCAACATTTTCTGCAACCGCATCGGCAGGAATTTCCTCGACAGCCTCTTTAAGTATCAAATCAGGCTCGATCTCGTCAACATCCGCGATTACAGGTTCAATCGCAGGCTCATCAAAGCGACTTTTCGAAACGCCGTTTTCAACCGTGTCATTACCACCTGCACGAACCAATTCAAGAAGCGAATCATAATCCGAATCTTCGGAAGATACATTTGCTTCAGCCTGAGCCGTAGCTTCACGTTCCTCCTTGGGTTTGGTGATGTACTTATCAATCAGTGCGTCAATATCAAGATCGGAATCATCCGTGGCGGTAAAGGCATGGGCACTGTGAAGCTTGTCCTCCGCCGATTTATACACCGAATCGTCTATTTTCAGTTCACCCTTCGGCTTACTGATGCTTGAGGGATTGACATTTTTAGGCTCGGCTTTGTTTTCGATGCTCTTGTTTAAAAGCGCAAGCAGCTCATCGGCGGTCATATCGCCCTGCTTTTTGCCTGAAGCATTTTCATCACTGCGCATTTTGTCGTTCCTTTCTCAATTTTTTCAATTTCCGCGCATCCGGCGTGCCGCTTCACAAAGAAGAACCGCCGCCGCGCAGGATACGTTAAACGAATTAACATTACCGTACATCGGTATTGATATAATAAAATCACATTTTTCACGAATGAGCCGCGAGATACCGTCGCCCTCGCTTCCAACAACTATCGCCGTTGCACTGTCAAACTTTGTGTCGTAATACGGAGTTCCGTCCGCTTCCGCGCCGTAAACCCAAACGCCCTTCTCTTTAAGCTCATCAATAGCCGCCGCTAAATTCGGGACCTTGGCAATTGCAAGATGCTCAAGCGCACCGGCAGATGACTTATCAACAACGGCAGTAAGTCCGGAAGCACGGCGCTTCGGAATTATAAGTCCATGTGCACCTGCGCCCTCGGCACAGCGGATTATCGCGCCGAGGTTATGCGGATCGGCAATCTCGTCTGCAATAACGACAAACGGCTTTTCACCGCGCTCGCGTGCAATATCGAGTATCTCATCAATGCTCACATATTCCTTCGCCGCCGCCATAGCGACAACACCCTGGTGGTTAGCACCGTCGGCAAGCGTGTCAATCTTCGCCTTGTCAACCTCGATAACGGGTATCTTCCTTGCAATCGCTTCGGCAACAATCATTGTGATCGAGCCCTCGCGGTCGCCGCGTCTCACAAAAAGCTTGTCAACACTTCGCCCTGACTTTAGAAGCTCATGAACCGCATTTCTTCCGCAAACAACATTTGCCGCCATTTCTTCATCGTCAGACTGCGGCTTTTGTATGCGCGGTTTTTCATTATATGCTCCACGTCTTGTTTTATCGGAGCTGTATTTCTTCTTGTTGTTATTTTTATACATGATATCCTTTATTTAACAAAAATGTAAAAAGTGTATTATAAATATACATTTATATAATCATTATATCATACTTTTGTTGTTTTGTACATACCTTTCGGAGATTTTTTGAAAAAAAACGACAAAAATTTTTACAAAAAGAAAAAAGCGAAGATACCGCATCTAAACGATATCTCCGATTTTTACGATTAACACGTGTAATTACTGCTGCTTCATTTCAGCATAGCATTCGCTGCAATATACCGGTCTGTCGTTGCTGGGCTGGAAAGGAACCTTAGCTTCCTTACCGCATCTTGCACAGGTTGTGGTGAAAAGCTCTCTCTGAGGCTTTCCGGCGTTCTTTCTTGCATCGCGGCAAGCCTTGCATCTCTGGGGCTTATTCTGGAAACCCTTTTC
>CAYSFT010000074.1:0-8028 GCA_964430755.1 uncultured Lachnospiraceae bacterium
GAAGAATACTCTCGCATCCCGCCGTGCAGCTCTTGCTTTTATCACAAAGGAAGATGTTGTTAAGAAGCTGTTTGACACAATCGCTCCCGATTATGCAGACGTTAACGGTGGTTACACCCAGATTTATAAGCTCGGTCCGCGTCGTGGTGATGCTGCTGAAATGGCGCTCATCAAGCTTACCAAGTATGAACTTGTTAAGAAGGAAGAACCCAAGAAGGCTTCCAAGAAGGCTGAGGCTGAAAAGGCTGAGGACGCTGAGTAATTTAACTTAATAGTTAATAGAAAATCCCACCGGTTTTTATATTCGGTGGGGTTTTTGTGTTGTTGCGGTTGCCCTCATCCGTCACGCCTGACGGCGTGCCACCTTCCCCCAGGGGAAGGCTTTAAGTTGGATTTGCGTCAAAAGTTACTATGGGGGATTATCTTGGGGAGAACTGTAACAGATTCAAGCATCTGTGCAAAGCAAGCCTGATGAGGACTTTCGTATAAACAACAATTTTATTTTCTCCGTATTACACATATCTATATTGAATTTTTAGTCAAAGTGCCGATTGATTAATCACGGCAAAAAGTGTATAATATTGTAAATACCATGCTTCGGAGGAAGAAAAATGAGCGTTGTTATAGGAATAGACGTTGGCGGAAGTACGACGAAAATTGTCGGCTTCGATAAGACCGGCGATAAAGATAAACTTATAAATCCCATATTCGTCAGAGCGACTGACCCGATAACTGCACTTTACGGTGCGTTCGGTAAGTTCACGGACCAGAATAATATTGAGCTTTCCGATATTGATATTGTTAAGGTTACCGGCGTTGGCTCGGCGAAGGTTACGAAACCGATATACGGGCTTGAATGTCAGACCGTTCCCGAGTTTGACTGCATCGGACTCGGTGGACTCTATCTTTCGGGACTCGATGAGGCTATCGTTGTCAGCCTCGGTACGGGTACTGCACTTATTCACGCACGCCGCGGCCAGCCGATGGAGTATCTCGGCGGTACAGGTGTTGGCGGAGGTACACTGATCGGACTTTCAAGGCAAATGCTCGGCATGAGCGATATTGATCACATTCAGGAGCTCGCATCCGAGGGCGATCTCAACAACATTGACTGGCGTATCAAGCACATCACTAAAAAAGAAATTCTTCCCGGTGCGCCAGATATGCTCACTGCGTCAAACTTCGGTAACGTCAGCGATATTGCTTCAAAAGCGGATATGGCACTCGGTATCATTAACATGGTGTTTGAAACGATTGCGATGGTTGCGCGTTTTGCCGCGATGTCATACGGACTGCGTGATATTGTTCTGACCGGCAACCTGACGACTCTCAACCAGGCGGCAGGTATCTTCAAGAGTCTCAATTCCATGTTTGACCTTAACTTCATGATTCCCGAAAATGCACAGTTCGGTACTGTTATAGGAGCGGCGTTGACAAAATGATTAAAGAACTTGAAAACAAAAAGCTTTATATATTCGATCAGGATGGGACTATCTATCTTGGCGGCAGAGTTTTTCCCTCGGCGGTGAAGTTTATAAATCATCTGCGCGAGAGCGGTAAGCGTGTGCTGTTTTTTACAAACAACGCGTCCCACTCGCCCGAGTTTTATCTCGAAAAATTAACGCGGCTCGGATTCGCTCCCGAAAGAAACGAGATCCTCACCGCGGGTGATGTTACGATTCAGTTTTTACTGCGTCACAGGGAAGGTAAGAGCGTTTATCTTGTCGGAACGCCCGAGCTTGAGTCTCAATTCCGTGATGCAGGTGTGCCGCTTATTAACGAGGAAGCTGAACGCGCCGACATCGTTGTAAGCAGCTTTGACACGACACTTACCTATAAAAAGCTCGAAGCGGCGTGCCGTTATATACGCGAGGGAGCAGAATATCTTTGCACTCATCCCGATTTTAACTGTCCCACGGAAACGGGCTTCATTCCCGACAGCGGTGCTATTGCCGCACTTGTGACCGCTTCAACCGGTGTCGTGCCGACATATCTCGGCAAGCCGTATGCGACCACGGTTGATATGATTAACGAGGTTACAGGCATCGCACGCGAGGATATGTGTATCTTCGGTGACCGTTTGTATACCGATATTGCGCTCGGTAAGCGTCACGGTGTCACCTCGGTGCTGGTTCTCTCCGGCGAAACAACTGAAGATGATGTTAAAACGGCGGATGAATCTGACCGTCCGGACTTTGTATATGCTGATCTCGGCGCAGTTATGGATCAAAGCGACCGATAAAATCTTTTGTTAAATGACTCACCCTGCCTTCAAGCTCGGTGAGTATATTTTTTGCCCCTGTTTCAAGCTTTTCGGGGAGCAGGGAAAGGCCGCTGTCGATTATATCGGAAACGACATATGTGATTTTCAGCGGTTCTTTTCCGAAATAGTCACTGACAGCACTGACGGCGGATGATAAGGCTGTAAGCGAAACGACAACTATAACAGTGCGTGCAGTCAGCTTGATGAGCTTATACATTATTTTCACATCCTTATTCTCTGTTATCTTTTATCATATCTATAATAGAATATGTAAGGTATTTGGCGGCGTTTTTTGCTTCCTCGAGAGAGTTTGCCGCCGAGCCGATTTCGATAAGCAGAGAGCCTTTTGTAAACTGTTCGTTGAAGGATGCGCCGCGGATATTTATCGGTCTTGCGAAACGTTCGTAATTTGTGACAAGGCGATTCTGAAGCTGTGCGGCAACGGTGAAATTGGTTTCCCAATCGGGATGATCTGCACCCTTTTCGTTCGTTCCGACAAGCAGCATCACCTGCGCTGTGACCTCGCCGTTTATAACGGTTATCGGACGGATGAGATCACCGTTTTCGCGTATAATTGCATCGCGGTGAACATCGAAAACATACTGTATTGACGGGTACTGCGTGAGGTATTTCTGTATTGTGTCGGCGGCGAGATTATAGGAACGTGTATACGATTCAAGGTCGTGCATTACCTCACAGTGAAGCGTTGGAATGCCTGCCTCATTGAGCATATCCGCCATAACCTTGCCGACGGCGACGACGTTCGATTCCGTATTCGGACTTCGGTGTAAAAAGCCTTGTGTAACCGACAGTGCGCCGTTCGGGGAATAAGATTCCGTACCGTGAGTGTGTACGATAAGTATGAGTGGTTTTTCGCTTGAATATTCGCGAATGTCGGTTTTGATCGGGTATTCATCGGTTAATGCCGTTTCGATATCCGGCGTGTATTCGGTTGTGTTTGAAATCGTCACTTTGCCCGGTGCAGTGCCATAGGTAAGGTCATACGGAATCAGTGCAAGCTCGCCGGCCGGCAGAGCAGAGCGGTCATATGAATAGATATTCGTGATATCTTGCTCAATTGAATCGGGTTCGCCGAGCGGATTTTGCGGTGATTCTTCGTTTGGAACAGTTGAGGGATCGACTGTCTGCGTTTCGGTCATACCTGTGTTTTCTTCGCCGCCGTCGAAATAAAGCGCATCACTCCCGAAAAAAGTCTGCGACAAAAGAAGCTGTGTCATGCCCTCGCGGTCGGGTAGTGCAGAGCTTTCGGGAAAACGGAAGCATTCACGTGCGGTGATGGTCGGCGACCACTCGTGAAGCGCAGTCTCGACCGATCTCCATAGCAGTATGACGAGAAAAATTCCTCCGAAAATCGAGAGTGTTCCCGAAAGAAAATCCGTAAATATTCCCTGTGGGGGTTTATAGCCGCAGTGTACAATATTATTTGAAGCGTGTAGCTTTTGCATTGTGTTTACCGTCCTTTTTTCTTTGCCGTGACAGGCTTGTCTATGAGAAATTATATGTCAGGTCGGACGGGGTTATGACACTATAATCCGCCGAATGTGAGTGTCAGTGCTTTTGCTGCCAGACGAGAAAGCTCGCGAACGATCGTGTCTGTTTCCTTAGGCGTCACAAAGAAACTTCGCCCGTTTTCGAGTACCTTCATAAGCTTTGTGTCGGGCTCATCAATTCCGGCTCTTTCAAGCGCATCGAGCACCAACGTGGATGAATCAACGACGGTGGGAACGCCAAACGCTATGACGGGAATTCCGAGCGTTTCATAATTAATCGAACGTCTGTGATTGCCGATTCCCGAGCCGGGACTTATACCGCTGCTGCCGAGCTGTACGGTCGTTGCAAGTCGGTCGATTGAGCGTGCACAAAGGGAATCTATGGCGACAACGAGCGCGGGATTAATTTCCTTGCAGACTCCGTGTATAACCTCGGCACTTTCGACGCCCGTTTGCCCGAGCACTCCGGGAATCACAGCGGAAATTTCCCGTCCTCCGAGAAGCCCGAAAAGACGTTCGCTTTTGGTGCGAAGATGGCGTGTTGCTGTTATAAGTCCAACTGTTTCATCGCCGAGGGCATCTGCTGTGATACGGCGGTTCCCAAGACCTGCGATCAACACGCTGTCCGGCAGTTTACCGCATAATTCCTCGCAGAGAAGCGTTAATTTATCCGATATGACCTTGGCGGCGTTTTCAAAGTCGCTGTCTGCGGCGAGCCATATTTTTCCGATGTCGATCGTGATATATTTTCCGCGCGGCTTACTAAGGCGTTTGGCGGCTTCTTCGGTGATTATTTCAACTGTGTTGACAGTTACACTTCCGTATTCTTCATGTGTTTCGCCAATGCCGCTTCGCTCCGTGAGGTCAAGCTCGGCAGCGAGGTCCGTGCGGTATTCTTTATTCATAAATCGTATACCTCTTTGTTGATTTTATCTATATGAATTTTACCCGATTATAAATATGCTTATGTATGAGCGATGTCGATTTTATACCGCCTGCTTAAAAATGCACAAGTTAATCGACAAATGTAGACCTTAAAATGTACGGGACGTTAAAATGATTGTGCATATGCTCCAAAACAGTGAGTGCACGATTGTGCAATAGTATAAATTTTTTATTTTTTTGCAATTTAGTCATTGATTATATTGAAATTTAGTGATATAATATATATAATATTCTAATAATGCCAAGTTGTGTTATTATGAAAGTATTTTCTCGCCGCACGGCGGGACTTAACTCAGGGAGGATTCATAGAAACCATGAAAAAAATTATTTGCGCTCTGCTTGCTGCAGCTATGTGTGCAACTCTTTTTGCCGGCTGTTCCACACTTAAGGGAGAAGAAAAAGGTGCGACGATAAACGTCTATATCGGCTCCGAGATCGCTGATTTCGATCCCGCACTTGCATATATTGATGACAGTGCCGTTAAGGTGCTCGGTCTTGTTTATGAGCCGCTCACCCGTATCAATGCAAACGGTAAAGTTGAAAATGCTCTTATGAAGAGCTACAAGATAATCGAAAACGAAGAAAAGAACGATTACAGAATGGAAATCACCATCAAGGAAACCAAGTGGAGCGATGGCCGTCTTGTTTCGGCAGACGACGTTGTTTATGCATGGAAGCGTATCCTTGATCCCGAGTTTTCCTGCGCTGCTGCTCCGCTTCTCTTTGACATCAAGAATGCGTTTGACGTGAAGATGGGCGACAATTCTATTGATGACCTCGGTCTTGCAGCCGTTGACACTGACGTTATTGAGGTTCAGTTTGAGGGTAAGGTCGATTACGATCTCTTCCTCGAAAACCTTGCCTGCCTTGCACTCGTTCCGCTTCGCGAGGATGTTGTTGTACGTTATGAGAATTTCGGCACAAAGGTTTCCTCTATGGTTTCGAACGGCCCGTTCGCTGTTAAGGGACTTGAAGAGGGCGAAAGCCTTATGCTCGAGCGTAACGTTTACTATTACCGCGACACCGATAACGATGATGCGCTCGATAAGTACGTTCTGCCTTACAGACTTATGATCGACTTCACCAAGAATGAGAATGAGATCACCGAGGCATACGAAAACGATGAGATCTATTATCTCGGCGATATCGCTCTCGACAAACGCGCTGACTATGAAGATGATGCTGAGGTTTCCGATCTTCTCTCAACTCACAGCTACATCTTCAACACTGCAAACGAGCTCTTTGCTTCGGCTGACGTGAGACGTGCACTTTCAATGGCACTCGACAGAGAAGCAATTGCCGATATCGTAACCTTTGCAGAGGCGGCTACCGGTCTCATTCCCGATGCTGTTTACGACAAGAAGGTTGGCGACAGCTTCAGAGAAAATGGTGGCGATCTCATTTCTGCAACCGCTGATACCACAGGCGCTAAATCTCTGCTTGCAGGTAAGGGCGGAAGCTTCACAATAACCTGCCGCAGCAACGCAGCCGACATTGCAATAGCTGAATATTGTAAGGATGCGTGGGAAGCTCTCGGATGTGACGTTTCCATCGAGAAGCTTGACGCCGCTGATTATATGGAAGCTTACGTTGCAGGTGATTACGATGTGATCGCAGTTGACTACCAGTGTCTCTCAACAGACGCTTTCGGTGCTCTTGCAGTGTTTGCTCCGAAGTATTCCGGTATGGGTATTGACATTCAGAACAATAATTACGATCCTGTGCCTTATATCCCCGGCTACGCTAACGACGATTACAGCGCTCTCATTGATTCCGCTTGTGCAGAAAAAGACAGAGCCGCTCGTTCCGCGTTCCTCCACGATGCTGAAAAGCTTCTCATGGATGATATGGCAATAATGCCCATTATCTACAACCAGGATGCATATGTATTCAACAGCAAGGTGCTTTCCAAGGTTAAGGATTACTACATGGGTTACAGAAACTTCAACAGACTCACCATGAAGAACTGGAGAGACTACGAAGAAAACGATGGCGAATAAGCCGTAAAACGATCATGGATGGGCAGATGCTGCTTGGCGTTTGCCCATTTTTGTCCGCTTTTCCAAACTATAACTAAGGAGATAGCGTGAAAAATAAATTTTCACACCACGAATTTTTGTCTTTGTCGGCTTCGCCTTGGGTTTGTAGGCAAACCGACAAAAATATCGACGATAAGGAAGTCTTTGCAAAGCAAAGACACGGTAATTAATATGCAGGCACCGCTTAAAGAAAAAAACGACATAAAAATATTTATTCTTTATCTTTTGAAAAATCTCAAGTATCCGCTTGACTTCAATACAATCAGCGATATTGTTGTGCAGGATGAGTTTGTTAATTATTTCGATTTTGCCGAGTGTTTTGCGGAGCTTCTCGATTCGGGAACGATCGAGCTTATCAGAGTTGGCGACGAGATCACTAATGAGGCGGCGATCGGAAAAAACGGCCGTCCCGAAAAGAAGGATGAGCTTTACAGTATAACCGAAAACGGCGTTATCGTTGTTGAACAGCTTCAGAGTAATCTTCTCAACATGATAAAAGAGAAGAGTCTCAAGAGCGCAATGCGGTTGATTTCCTTTAAACAGCGCGGTTTTGAGGTCAAATGTGACGGAGCTGAACGTGAGGACGGGAAGTATGATCTGCACTGCGAGGTTATCGAAAACAAAGAGCGTTTACTTGAGGTGAATATCCTTGTTAACGATAAGCAGAGGTACGATCAGATGATGTACAATTTTAACGAACGCCCCGAGGTTATATATCGCGGAGTTGTATCGCTCCTGACGGGAGATATTAATTATCTTATAGATTGAAAATCGACACGTAATTGTGCAAAGTTTACGAAATTAACGCCCGAAACTCGTGCAAAATACATCTTCTTAAGCTTGCGGAAGTCGAAAAGGATTGTCGTAATGCCCAAATACGGTCATGCTTTATGTACATAATCAACAAGGTGCATTAATCGACAAAAAATAATTTCGGAAAACTATTGACATTATCCAAAAAAGTGGTATAATATTAATAGTTCGATATTTATCAAAGTGTTACTTTGCGCTTTGATAACAGATATGCCCGTATAGCTTAATAAGAGCGTTGATTGTAATTTTACTGCAAAGGTGTCGGTTGGAATCCGTCGAGGGCAAAATTTATTTTTTCTACACAAGCGAGGTATTTTCAAAATGTATCAGGACGAAAAATTGATCTGTAAGGATTGCGGCGAGGAATTCATTTTTACTGCAGGCGAGCAGGAGTTCTATGCTGAAAAGGGTTTCCAGAATAAGCCCCAGAGATGCAAGGCTTGCCGCGATGCAAGAA
>CAYSFT010000075.1:0-7996 GCA_964430755.1 uncultured Lachnospiraceae bacterium
CGGTAGTCGGGAACCCTCCTCACTCCGGCTCCTCCGCCTCCGTTCGGTATCCCAAACACCGTGTAGTGGTAACCGCTTTTTTAGCTACATTAATATTCTTTGCGGCATAAAGTTAGATTTGAGCCGAACAAAGTTTGCGGCGCAGAGTTACCCAAAGCCTTCCCTTGGGGGAGAGGTGCAAAAGATTGCTTCGCAACTTTGACGGATGAGGGCAACCAACAAAAAACGATAATTAATATAAAGGACAACAAATATTATGACAAAAACAGGCTTTATTGCAATCGTCGGACGTCCGAATGTCGGCAAATCGACACTTCTCAACGCACTTTTAGGCGAGAAAATATCCATAGTTTCAAGCAAACCGCAGACGACGCGAAACCGCATCACCGGTATACTCACCGTGGACGAGAATCAGTTCGTTTTTCTCGACACTCCGGGTATGTTAAAGCCGAAGAATAAGCTCGGTGATTTTATGGTCAAGACGATTTCTTCGGCGATAGGTGAGGTTGACGCGGCGATACTTGTCGTTGATGCGGCAAAGCCTGTTTCCGAGGTTGAGGAGCGTTTACTTGAGCGCTTCAAAAAGCAGGGCGATCCTGTCATCCTTGCGATAAACAAGACAGACACCGTTAATGCGACAAAGGTTGCCGAGTGTATTATGGCGTATTCGGCACTCTGCGATTTTGCGGCGGTTATACCGATGGCGGCTGTTAAAAATGAGGGTGTTTCCATTGTTATTGAGGAAGCGGCGAAATTACTTCACGAGGGCGACTGGTTCTTCCCTGAGGATATGCTGACCGATCAGCCCGAAAGAATGCTCGTTTCCGAGATAATTCGCGAAAAGCTCCTGCGTACTCTTAACGATGAGATTCCGCACGGTACGGCTGTCGTTATCGAAGCGTTTGAAGAAAAGCCGACTATCATCAAGATACGTGCCGAGATATTCTGCGAAAAGGATTCGCACAAGGGTATTATTATCGGCAAGCACGGTGCGGCGCTCAAAAAGGTCGGAACGTGGGCACGCGAAGACATGGAGGCATTTTTCGGCGTACAGGTGCATCTTGATCTCTGGGTTAAGGTTAAAGAAAACTGGCGCGACAATGCGGGACTTTTAAACACGTTCGGCTTCACGGAAGACTGATATGCTTCACACTCTTAAAGGGCTTGTTCTTCGTGAAACGCCCGTAAGTGATAATTCGAAATATATAAACATATTAACAGCCGAGCGCGGACGTATTTCGGTGCTTGTTCGCGGTGCACTGCGACTTCGCGGACCGCATACGGCTTCAACGCAGATCTTCTGTTACAGTGAATTTGTCATCTATGAGCACAACGATAAATACACCCTTAACGATTCCTCGCTGATTGAAAATTACTTTCATCTTTGCGAGAATTTCGATAAAATGACGGTTGGAACTTACATTCTCAACACACTCGAATACATTTCAAACGAGGAACAGCCCGAGGGTGCGATGCTCCGTCTTGCCCTTAACACCCTTTGGGCGCTGACACATTACAAGGACAAGGATATTCGCCTTATCAAGGGCGTTTACGAGATGCGCCTTGCGCTTCTTGCCGGTTTTGCACCGAACATTGTTAACTGTCAGTGCTGCGGACACGGTGTCGAAAACGAGCGGCTCTATCTTAACGTGATGGAGGGTACGATGCTCTGCCGTCACTGTTCTAACGCAAGCTTTAAACCGACTCATCTCGAAAATGACCGCGAGGTTGACGAAATGCGTACAGCGCAGATAATCATTTCGCTTGCGCCTGCATCCGTTCTTGCTATGCAGCACGCTTTATATGCCGATATGTCGCGCCTCTTTTCGTTTGTACTCGCGGACGAGCTTTTGCCCGAGTTTTCTTCGGCGTGTGAAAAGTATCTTGAAAATCACGTCGATCATCATTTTCCGGTGCTTGATATGTTGGTGTTGTGAGTGGTATGATAAAGCGTAAAGGGGATACGCGGCTTTTTTGAAAAAAAGCCTGGCAAAAAACTTTAATATACGCTATCGCTTCACAGGTCCCTCGCATAAAGCCCCGAGTATACGCTCTCGGTAGTTGGGAACCCTCCTCACTTCGTCTCCTCCGCCTCCGTTCGGTGTCCCAACGACCGTTTTACGGCAATCGTTTGTTCAGCCATATTAATAATCTTTCCTGCATAGAAGTTACTTTGTGCAGGGAACGCCAAAGATGTCGCTATAGAGTTGATAACCAATATGCGGTTGTTGGGAAGGTGAGCGAGCGCGGAGGAGCGTGAGCGAGACGGGCCCCGACTACCGAGAGCGCCCTCGAAGCGGCGAACAAACACTCTGTGAGCGAATGCGTATAGTAAAGTTTTTGCGGAGCTTTTTTCAAAAAGCGACCGTAACTCTTATACGCTAACGCCCACCACTCCCACAAATCCCACCCGAAAGGATGTAAAAATTGAAAAACTACGAAAGAGCGATAAAAACGCTCGAATATGATAAAATACTTGCACTTCTTGCGGAGCGTGCGCCGACTGACGGTTCACGTGAGATGGCACTTGCGCTTCGTCCCGAAAACGATCCCGACCGTATACTGCGTATGCAGAGGGAAACGACCGAGGCAAAGGGGATGCAGGCGATAAAGGGTATGCCGTCGTTTGGCAGAGTGAAGGACATACGTGACACTGCGGAGCGTGCGGCAAAGGGTGCTGTACTTTCACAGCGTGAGCTGCTTGACCTTGCGAATGTTCTGCGTACATCACGCTCGCTGCTTGAATACAGCCGTACCGACAGGAGAGAAACAACCACGCTTGACGAGATGTTTGAGCGTCTCATTCCGAATAAGAAGCTTGAGGACCGCATTTATACGGCGATAGTTTCCGAGGATATGATTGCGGATGAGGCAAGTCCCGCGCTTTCGGATATACGCCGCAAGATGCGCATCACCAATAATCGCATAAAGGATTCGCTTCAGAGCTTTGTCAGCGGTTCATACTCAAAGTTCCTGCAGGAAAATATCGTTACCATGCGTAACGGACGTTACGTTATCCCTGTCAAGGTGGAGCACAAGGCGGACGTCCGCGGTCTGGTGCACGATACCTCCTCATCGGGAGCGACGCTCTTTGTTGAGCCGCTTTCGGTTGTTGAAGCAAACAACGAGCTTCGTGTTCTGCAGGTTAAGGAAACGAACGAGATTGAACGTATACTTGCCGAGCTTTCGGCTGCCTGCGGTGAAATTGAACAGTCGCTTTTGCTCAATTACAGCAACATTACAAAGCTTGCCTTTATCTTTGCGAAAAGCGATCTTTCCTTTAAATTTGACGGAACTCCTGCGCGTATCACCGGCGAGCGCAAAATGAACCTTATCCGTGCGCGGCATCCCTTGCTCGATCCTGCGAAGGTCGTGCCGATCACGGTGACGCTCGGCGGCGATATGTCAACCCTTGTTATAACCGGTCCTAACACGGGCGGTAAGACTGTTACAATAAAGACGCTCGGACTTTTTGCGCTCATGGCACAGTCGGGACTTCACATTCCTGCTTCCGATACATCGGAGGTCTGCATTTTTGACGACATTTTTGCCGATATCGGTGACGAGCAGTCAATCGAACAGTCGCTTTCCACATTCTCGTCGCATATGGTCAATATTGTCGGCATCACGGAAAATGTCGGCGAGCGTTCACTGGTGCTCATAGACGAGCTTGGCGCAGGTACAGACCCCATTGAGGGTGCGGCGCTTGCTATTGCGGTGCTTGAAAAAGTGCGCTCCGTTGGTGCTCTTTGTGCGGCGACGACTCACTATGCCGAGCTTAAAGCATTCGCGCTTGAAACGCCGGGATTTGTCAACGCTTCCTGCGAGTTTGACGTTAACACGCTGAAGCCGACCTACCGTCTTATTATCGGAACGCCCGGTAAATCCAATGCGTTTGCGATATCGTCGAAGCTTGGACTTTCGGATGCTATTGTTGAGCGTGCAAAGGAGCTTGTCAGCGCGGAAAACAAGCATTTCGAGGACGTTATCGAAAAGCTTGAGGCAAGCCGTATTGAGATGGACAAGAATCGCGCCGAGGCAGAGAGGCTTCGTCGTGAGTTTGAGGAATACAAGGCTAAAAACGAAAAGAAGATTGCCGATGAGCTTGCCCGTGCGGAGCGTGAGCTTGAAAAGGCGCGCGCACAGGCGGCTTCGATTGTTGAGAGCGCAAAGGTGACGTCAAATTACGTTATGGAGCAGCTTGAAAAGGCGAAAAAGGAACGTGAAAGCGCGAACCTTGCATCTGCACTTGAGGAATCGAGACGTAACATCCGCAAGCATCTTCGCGAGAGTGACGACAAGATAAACCCCGTTATGGAAAAGGTGGCAGAGGATTACGTTCTTCCGCGTCCGCTTAAAAAGGGCGACGATGTACTGCTCATCAACATAAACAAAAAGGGCGTTGTGCTCGATGCGCCGGACAAGGACGGCAATGTCAACGTTCAGGCGGGTATCATTAAAACGCGCACAAAGGTGTCGAATCTCATGCTGCTTGACGAGGCGAAGGTGACGTTCACCGATTCGCAGAAAAAGCAGATCGCGGCAGACAAATACCGCGTTGTGGTTTCGCGCGACTTCAAGGACGAAATTGATCTTCGCGGACTTACCGGCGATGACGCATGGTTCATGGTGGACAAGTATTTCGACGAGGCGCATATTGCTGGCATACACATTCTTCGTCTGATTCACGGCAAGGGTACGGGTGCGCTCAAGAATGCGCTCTGGCAGTATCTCAAAACCGATCCGCGTGTCGTGTCGTACCGTTACGGAAAATACGGTGAGGGGGATCTCGGTGTTACGATAGTTGAGGTCAAGTGATACGATGACAGGGAAGTTTAAGATTTTTGCATATGTCACGGTATTGCTTGCGGTGATGCTTGTATCGGGCGGCTGCGGTGACGATCTTGTCAGACTTGATATATCGGCGGATACGTATTCGTATACTCCGGAGTTGGATCTGTTTAATGAGTCAACAGAGGATGAAGTGATACTTGAAGCGCCCGAAACGACCAAGGCACCCGAAACAACAAAGGCACCCGAAACAACAAAGGCACCTGAAACGACCAAGGCACCCGAAACGACTAAAGCTCCCGAAACAGCAGCACCGTCCCAGCCAACAACGGGTACAGTTTATTGGGTTTCAAGCGGTGAGGTTTGGCACGTAACAGAAAAATGCAGTACACTTTCACGTTCAAAGAACATTAAGTCAGGTAGTGTTTCCGATGCGATGGCAGTCGGCAAAGACCGTGTCTGCCAAAGATGCGGCGGATGATCAACGCTCGCAGTATAAAATTCCAACCAAAATTTAATTAATTTGATAAAAAATAATATTTAATAAAAAAACACTTTATTTTTCAGAAATCTTCTGATATAATAGTAACTGTGGTGCTGTATTATTCCGTGCCGCACAAGAAATATCGAAAATAATAATTTTTTATAAAATTTGAGGAGATTTATCATGGCAAAATTTGTACTTAGCGCATTCGCAGACGAATATTCCCCTGTGTTTGACGAGCAGATCGAGGGACTCAAGGAAAACGGTATCGGTTACATGGAGATCCGCGGCGTTGACGGCAAGAGCATTGCTGACCTCACCGAGGACGAAATGAAGGCTGCAAAGGCAAAGCTCGACGCGGCAGGCATCAAGGTTTCCTCCATCGGCTCTCCCGTTGGTAAGATCAAGACAGACGATCCCTTTGAGCCTCATCTTGAAGTGCTTGCTAACTGCATCAAGGCAGCTCACATTTTCGAAACCAAGAACATCCGTATGTTCAGCTTCTATCCTGCAGAGGGTAAGACTATCGACGAGTGCCGTCCCGTTGTTATGGAGCGCCTTGCAAAGATGCTTGAGATTGCAAAGGCTGAGGGCGTTTACCTCTGCCACGAAAACGAGAGAGGCATTTACGGCGCCGATGCCGAGCACTGCCTCGATATTCAGAAGGAGTTCGGCGGCGAGATCAAGCTGATCTTTGACCCTGCAAACTTCATCATGGACGGTTTTGAATCCTATCCTCATTCCTATAACCTTCTCGGCGACAAGATTCACTATATGCACATCAAGGATGCTGTTGCCGAAAAGTGCATCTGCCCTGCAGGCAAGGGTGTCGGCGGTCTTCAGGAGATCATTTCCGACCTTAACAAGAAGCGCGACGACGTGGTTATTCTGACGGTTGAGCCTCACCTCAAGGTTTTTGCAGGCTTTGACGCTCTTGAAGCAGGCGAAAAGACAAAGATGCCCAATACATATGCAAGCAGTGCAGAGTCCTTCAAGGCGGCTTGTGATGCGATAAAGGAAGTTGTCGCTAAAGCGTAAAAAATCAAAGTGCCGTCACGTAAATTCGCGGCGGTGCTTTTTGCTTAATATTAGTTGGGAGGAAAATGTTATGGCAAAACTCAAAATGCTTGCTATCGACCTTGGTGCATCCAGCGGACGCGGCATCGTCGGAAGCTTTGACGGCAAAAAACTCACTCTTGAGGAAAATCACCGTTTCCCGAATGAGCCTGTAACCGTTGCAGGTACGTTCACATGGGACACACTCCGTATTTTCCATGAAATTAAAAATTCAATCCGCAAGTGTGCGCTTTCCGAGGACAAGGACATCCGTTCCATCGGTATTGACACATGGGGCGTTGACTTCGGTCTTATCGACAAAACGGGACGTCTCATGGCAAATCCCGTGCATTACCGTGATACACGCACAGAGGGTATCATTGAATATGCAGACAAGTTTGTACCGCGCTCGGAGCTTTACAATGTGACGGGCTTGCAGTTCCAGAATTTCAACACTGTATATCAGATTCTCGCTTCCATGCGTGATGAGCCTATGTACATAAACAATGCGCAGAAGTTACTTTTCACGCCTGACCTTTTAAACTATTTCTTAACAGGCGAGATGCGCTGTGAATACACGATAGCGTCAACCGGTGCTATACTTGATGCAAAAAAGCGTGACTTCGCGTATGATTTACTTAAGAAGTTCGGTATTCCGTCGGGTATATTCGCGCCTATCGTGCAGCCGGGTAATGTTGTCGGTTCGCTTTTGCCGCAGGTTCTCGAGGAGGTTGGCGATATCAATGCGCAGGTTGTTAACGTTGCCGCTCACGACACCGCTTCTGCAGTTGTTGCAGTTCCGGCGACAAACGATGACTTCATTTTCTTAAGCTCCGGAACATGGTCCATCATGGGTTCGGAAATTAAAGAGCCGATCATCTCAGACGCATCGTTCAAATATAATTTCACAAACGAGGGCGGCGTTGAAAATACCATCCGATTTGAGAAAAATATCACCGGCTTGTGGCTCAAGCAGGAATCCAAGCGTCAGTGGGAGCGCGAGGGTAAGAATTATACTCACGATCAGCTCTCCGATATGGCACTTGCTTCAAAGCCGCTTCAGTCGCTTATTGATCCAGATGATGCGCTTTTCGCAACGCCCGGTAATCTTCCGAAGCGTATCGCGGAGTACTGCAAGGCAACCGGTCAGCACGTTCCCGAGGATGCAGGCGAGATCATGCGCTGTATCTTTGATTCGCTGTCGCTGCGTTACCGTTACACAGTTGAAAAGATCGACGAGATGAAAGGTCACAAGACACCGTTCATCAATGTCATCGGCGGCGGTACAAAGGAGGCTCTGCTCTGTCAGTTCACGGCAGATGCTTGCGGACGTCCCGTTTATGCAGGCCCCGTTGAGGCGACCGCTATCGGTAACATTATGGCACAGGCAATTGCCGCAGGTGAGCTTAAAAATGTTGCAGAGGCACGTGAGGTTGTTCGTAATTCCTTCGAAATCGAATATTACGAGCCGAAAAACACCGAGTCCTGGGATGAGGGCTACGAGCGTTTCAAAAAGCTTATTGAGAAATAATATTACAGCCGTCTGTTAATCAGGCGGCTTTTTTGTGTGGGGAAGTGGGGTATATAAAAGGATACGCGGCTTTTTTGTAGCATTCGCGAAGCGATATGCTAAAAGCGTACTGGCAAAAAACTTTAATGACGCTA
>CAYSFT010000076.1:0-7705 GCA_964430755.1 uncultured Lachnospiraceae bacterium
AACGGTTACAGTTAACAAAGCGAATCCGGAGCCGTCAGGCGGAGTTGAGCGCGAATCGAGCGCAGGCAAGGAAGACGGGGAGCTCGAGGGGTGAGAAACCTGCGCCAGCTGGTGTCGCATCCCTCGAATTTACGCGAAGTTCGAAGCGGTAAACTTCGAATTCAAGCAAGCCTCGAAGCGATACGCTTCAAACTAACTTTAAACCTTGCCGGTTGAACCAAACCCACCGGCGCCGCGTTCAGTCTCGTCAAGCTCACTTGCGAGAACAAAATTCGCGTGCATAACCGGCATAAACATCAGTTGTGCCATACGCTCGCCGCGAGTTATCGTATACGGAGTGCTTGAAGTATTGATAAGCGAAGCGGAAATTTCGCCTCGGTAATCGCTGTCAATAACACCGATGCCGTTCGCAAGAGTGATTCCGTGCTTTGTCGAAAGTCCGCTTCTTGCCGCAAGTATCGCTACGACGCCGCTCGTTTCGGGCGCGATTGCAATGCCCGTCGGGATAAGTGCACGCTCGCCCGGCAGGATCGTTATATCCGTGTCGGCGGCAGAACGCAGATCAATCGCCGCAGAACCGTCCGTGGCGTATTCGGGGAGCGTTACGCCCTCGCGTAACAGCTTGATTTTTACATTGATGCTGTTCATTTCGATATCCTCCTGATACCACCCGAGGGCGGTGTTGTATATTCGCCGCAAAGCAGAGCGGATGTTACATTTTTGTCTTCGTCCGTGAAGATGTAATGACCGCCCGATATGCGATAACGTGTCAGCTCGTCTGCGCGATCCTGCATAAATATCGGCACGCTGTTGTACATAATGTTGCGGTGGTCATACGCTCTTATCAACGGAAAATCCGTGCCTTTTCGGTCACGCATGAAAACCACAGTGCGCCGCTTACATTCCTCACAGGAATAAAGGTCACGTATCACGCATTTTTCAAGCGTCATAAGCGGTACACGACCGTATATAACGGGTGTCAGCGAGAGGTCACGAAGCTGCGGCAGTGTCAGCTCGGGCGAAGCGATAAGATCCTCAAAGCCGAGCGAGTACAGTGCTTCTGCCGTCCATCTGTTGAATATATTGAGACGAAAATCGCCGTGGATGTGCATACCTGCATCGCGTGCTAACGAAATGTGACCGAGATTCGAGACGAGCGCATGACGGATACCTGCATCAGACGCATCTTTAAACATATCCCTGATTTCATCCATCTGCGAATCGAAAATAACCGGCGGTATGATGATACCGCTCACCGTGCCACTCATCTCCGGCGTGAACTTTTCAAGCGGAATATAGATTATATCTGTGTCACCGATATCACGCGGAATATCTCCATACGAGATAAAACGTGCGGTTTTTGACGGATTTTGCGGTGCATATTCGGGTGCTTCAAGCTTTTTCGGTAACGATGACACACGGCGAACGAGCTGCTTTTGCGTAATCGCGTCCACTGCGTCACGGCGAAGCGCGTTCAGTGCGGAAAGCGGAAGTATCAAGCCGTCATCGAGATGCAGCTCACATTCGCCCATTGTAAAGGGCGTAGCGCCGAGCTTTTCGAGATTTTTTATAACTGCATCGTGCGTCAGCGGACGGTTTATCGCCTTATCTGGGACTTGTCCGTGTACCGTGACCGACGTGTCGCCAACACTTGCGGCAAGCTCGATTTGCTTGTTTTCTTCAATGCGGACACGCATATTTATCGGTCTGCGGCGGTTTTTTATAAGACTTTCGAAGTTCACCTGCTTTGCCGACTGCGCTGTGACCGATTTGTCTGCTTCCGTGCGGATTCCGAGCATTTCACGCCCCGTTTTTCCTTTAAAATAACCGTCTGTGAAGCCGCTTCTTGAAAAGAGTGAACGAAGCTCGGAAAGCTCGTCAGATGTGGCATTTCTGCGCTCGTCGAGCAAGGTGCGATAAATTTTTGTAACGCCGTAAACGTAATCGGGGCTTTTCATTCGTCCCTCGATTTTTAGTGATGCCGCGCCGAGGTCGAGTATTTCGGTTATATGCTCGGCAAGGCAGATATCCTTGAGACTGAGCGCATATGTGTCCTTTGCGCCGTTCGCACATTTTCTGTAAGGCAGACGGCAGGGCTGTGCACATTCGCCGCGGTTACCGCTTCTGCCGCCGATGAGCGAGCTTGCAAGACAGCCGCCCGACTGTGAAACGCAGATCGCGCCGTGAATGAACATCTCGGTTTCGATCGGTGACTCCTTGCAAAGCGTTTCAAGGTCATCGCGCGATAGCTCTCTTGCCGCAACCACGCGTGAAAATCCAAGCTCTGCAAGCGCCTTTGCCGCTTCGAGATTGTGACCGAGTGCCTGAGTTGAGGCGTGAAGCTCCAAATCCGGGAAATAGCGGTGTATCAGTCTCGCCGCGCCGAGGTCTGCAACGATGAGCGCATCTGCACCGAGGGTGTATAATTCTTCAACATAACGCAAAACCGAATCCATTTCGCGGTCGTGTATCAGCGTGTTGAGGGTGATATTCGTTTTAACGCCGTAAAGACGGCACTTGTCGATAGCTTCACGCAGCGCGTCGCCCGTGAAGTTTTTCGCGTTCATGCGTGCGTTGAAAAGTCCGCCGCCGAAATATACCGCGTCAGCACCACCGGCGATTGCCGCGTCAAGGGAGGCGGGTGAGCCTGCCGGTGACAATAGCTCGGGAAGGCTGTCTTTCTTCATATATGTGACGCTCCTTTCGTGAAACTTGTTGGAGAAATTTACTCTCAGGTCTTGCAATTCAGCCTGATATAAGGTATAATATCAGTAACGGTAAAATGTGTATATTATATATTATAATATATATTTGTCTTTTTGCAAAGACCTTTGACGAAATTTTCAGAAAAAAGTTACCGATTTAAGAGATTTTTAAATTTAAGGAGATATCAACATGAAAAAAAATTCACTCTTGCTTGCAATTATTATGCTTGTTTCGCTCTGCATCGCTTCGTGTGGAAGCAAACCGACCGACACACCGTTCGCGCCCGGTACGACCAATGAAAACGGTTACACAAGCGATTGGATGGGACTCTCGTTCAAACCGACCGAAGATATGGAAATGATGAGTGCCGAGGAGCTTGAGATGCTCATGCAGGCAGGCGGCAGTATCTATACAACAGACGAGGCAACCGGCGAGGAAAAGCTCGATTACAGCAAAATCCCGACCGCTTATGAGATGGTTGCAACAGACACACAAACGCAGGGCAGTGTACTCATTATGGCACAGTATGCAGACGAGGAAATGACGGTGGACGCATACATCGAAGGAATCAAGGAGCAGTTTGACGGCTCATTTCTCGCTGATAACGGCATGAGCGAACCGACCTATTCCGAGCTTGCAAATAAGAAGCTTGCAGGACGGGAATACACAGTTTTCTCGTATACGTTCGACGAGGACGGCTTCGGACAGACTATGTATATAGCGAAAATTGAAGACCGCATTGCAAACATCTGCTTCACACACGGAAGCAGCGCAGAGCTTGACGGTTTCCTTGCTTGCTTTGGTAAAAATTGAGAGGTAAAAATGAGTATACTCGAAAATAAAGCGCGAATCGTTGTCAAGATCGGCTCGAACACGCTGACACACACAAGCGGCAGACTCGACCTTCGCCGTATGGAGTTGCTTGTACGTATCCTTTCCGACTTCAAAAATTACGGACACGAGGTGATACTTGTAAGCTCGGGCGCAGTCGCGGCAGGCATCGCGAGACTCGGACTCGGCAGACGTCCCGAAACGACCGAGGAAAAGCAGGCACTCGCGGCAATCGGTCAGGCGGAGCTTATGCAGGTTTACGAAAAATTCTTCGCAACTTACGGTCACACCGTCGGTCAGCTGCTTATGACCAAGGATATAATCGACAACGAGATCCGCAGAACTCACGCCGAAAACACTTTCCGTGAGCTCCTGAAGCTCGGATGCGTACCGATCGTTAACGAAAACGACCCGATATCGACAGAGGAGCTGAAGTTCGGCGGTAACGATACACTCTCAGCATACGTCGCACTTGTCTGCGGCGCGGATATTCTCATAAACCTTTCGGATATCGACGGCCTTTATAACTGTGATCCGAGAAAAAATCCCGATGCGAAGCTGATCGACCGTGTTGACGAGATAAACGAGACTGTCATCTCATATGCAGGCGGCGCAGGAAGTGATCGCGGTACGGGCGGTATGATAACTAAGATCAAGGCGGCACAGATCGTCACCGAGGCAGGAATCCCGATGCTTATTGTAAACGGTAAGAATCCCGAGGTGCTTTACCGCATCAGCGACGGCGAGCATATCGGTACATATTTTGCACCTATGGGTAAAAATAAATGAAAAAGACGATAAAGGAATACACACTGTGCATTGTCGGCGCACTCTTTGTCGCGCTTGGCGTATACTTTTTTAAGTTTCCGAATAATTTTTCAACAGGCGGCGTCAGCGGTATATCCGTCGTGCTCGCTAACTATTTCAATCTCTCATCCGCGAGTGTCATTACCACCGGAATCAATATAGCGATGCTCGTTATCGGAATAATCTTCCTCGGACGCGGATGTACGCTCAAAACGGTGCTCGGCTCACTGACGCTTTCGGGCGCACTGATGCTTTTTGAGTGGATTATACCGATGTCGGCACCGCTCACCGATGAACCGCTCCTCGAGCTTATTTTTGCAATAGGACTGCCTGCGGTCGGCTCGGCGATACTCTTTAACTGTGACGGCTCAACAGGCGGAACGGATATTGTCGCAATGATAATCCGTAAATATACGCGCATGAATATCGGAACGGGACTGCTCATAAGCGATATCGGAATAACGGCACTTGCGTTTCTTTTCGGCGTTAAAACAGGACTTTTTTCAGTGCTCGGACTGCTCACAAAAACAGCACTTATCGACACGGTTATCGAGAGCTTCCATATGAGCAAATGTTTCCAGATAATAACGGATACGCCCGAGGATATAACGGAATTTATCACGAAAGACCTCAAACGTAGCTGTACCGTAATCGAGGGCGTCGGCGGCTTTACTCATGCACGCAAATATATGATAAGCACCGCGATGAACCGTTACCAGGCGACGCAGCTGCAAAAGTATCTGAAGCGTGAGCATCCCAAGACATTTATGATGATCACAAACTCAAGTGAGGTTATCGGTAAAGGGTTCAGAGGGCTTTGAGGACACATTTTCAGCCGCCTCAACCGTAGGGGGCGACGTCCCCGACGCCCCGTCATAGGAATCTCCCCCTCTGTCTCGAAAAATGCCCTCTCAGTCTCGCATACGCTCGACAGCTCTCCCAAAGGGCGAGCCAATGTAACCCTGCGACGCAAATTAACTTTAGCCTCTCACTCTGGGAGAGGTGGCACGGAGGAACGACGTGACGGAGAGGGATTTTCGAGGATTGCGTAGGACACCTCATCCGACTCGCTTCGCTCGCCACCTTCTCCCACTGGAGAAGGCTTTAGGTAACTCTGAGCGGCAAACAAAGCTTGATGGTACATTGAAAAAACCACCAAAATTCATTTTATCTACACAAAACAATACAAAAGCCTCTCACTCTGGGAGAGGTGGCACACCGTAAGGTGTGACGGAGAGGGTAAAAACAACGATGCAGATAACATTCACAACAAGCATACAATATATGCGCGGCGTTGGTGATACAAGGGCAAAAGCACTTCTTCGGCTCGGTATCAAAACGGTGAGCGATCTTTTGTATCATTTTCCGCGAGCATATGAGTTTCGCGGGAACGTGAAGCCGCTTGCCGTCGCAGAAAACGGCGAGACCGCATCGTTCATTTTAACGGCGGCAACCGATGTCCATAACGCCACACTCCGTCGCGGTATGACGATCAGTAAACTGCGTGCGTTTGACGAATCGGGAAGCTGTGAAATAGCATTTTTCAACCAACCCTATATCAAGGATTCGATAGTCAAGGGCGGCGAATACCGCTTTTACGGTAAGCTGACACGAGAGGGAAGAAAGAATATCCTCTCGTCCCCGATCGTCGAGCCGATAATCGAGGGCAAGGCGCTTCCACCGCTTGTCGCAGTCTATCCGCTCACCACGGGCGTTACACATAAATTTCTTGCTAAGCTCGTCGCAGATGCACTTTCGCAGCTCGGCGAAAACATTCCCGAAATACTGTCGGACGAAATACGCGAAAAGTACGGTCTTTGTAATATAACACGTGCACTTCGCGCCATCCATATGCCGCCCGATTTCAAGGCGCTTGAGAGCGCAAAACGCCGTCTCATTTTTGAAGAGCTTTACCGTTTCGCACTCGGTACGGGACAGTCAAAGCCGCGAGAATGTACCGCTCCAAGGCTTGCGGACGGTGACATTTCACCGCTTACAGAAAAGCTTCCGTACACGTTAACGGGCGCACAAAGACGTTCCATCACGGAAATCTCCGCAGACCTCGCCTCGGGTAAGCCTATGCGCAGACTTGTATCCGGCGATGTCGGAAGCGGTAAAACCATAGTCGCGGCAGCAGCGGCATATATCGCCATCAAAAACGGTCACCAGTGCGCGATTATGGCGCCCACGGAAATACTCGCCGTACAGCATTATAACGAGCTTTCGCCGCTCCTCGCCACACTTGGCATCAAAACTGCACTCCTGACAGGCTCGGTCAAAGGTAAGGTACGCCGCGAGGTTTTGTCAAGCCTTTCGGACGGCACGCTTGGACTGCTCATCGGCACACACGCTCTCATCGGCGATGAGGTTAACTTCGCAAAGCTGGGACTCGTCATCTGCGATGAACAGCACCGTTTCGGCGTCGGTCAGCGTGAGGCGTTGCTTAATAAAGGCGGCGGTGACGCGTGTCATCAATTAACGATGAGCGCAACGCCGATTCCGCGCACACTCGCGCTCTTTCTTTACGGCGATCTCGATATGTCGAAGCTTGACGAGCTGCCACCGGGCAGACAAAAGGTTGAAACCTTCGTCGTCGGTGAAAGTTATCGTGAGCGACTCAACAATTTTATAAGAAAACAAAAGGCAGAGGGGCATCAGACGTATGTTGTCTGCCCATCCGTCGAAGAAAAAGAGGACGGCGCACTCACCCAGGAGGATATCCGTCTCTTTGACTTCGGTTACGATATTGAAGAAATAATCCGTCCCGACTCGCAGATAAAAGCGGCGGTCACCTGGTCACAAACGCTTGCCGAAGCGCTTCCCGAGCTTAATATCGGATGCGTACACGGCAAAATGAAGCCTGCCGAAAAGGACGAAATAATGGGACGCTTCGCATCGGCTGAGCTTGACGTGCTCGTTTCAACGACTGTCATCGAGGTCGGAGTCAACGTCCCGAACGCAACCCTTATGATAGTCGAAAACGCGGAACGCTTCGGTCTGTCACAGCTTCACCAGCTTCGCGGCAGAGTCGGACGCGGCAGTGCGAAATCCTACTGCATACTTGTCTCCGACAGTAAAGGCGACAGCGCAAAATCACGCCTCGATGTGATGAAGTCCACCTTCGACGGCTTCCGAATCGCCGAATATGACCTCGGTGAACGTGGCCCCGGTGACTTCTTTGCTTCCATCGACGATGAAATACGTCAGCACGGTGAGCTTCGCTTCCGCCTCGCAAATCTCTGTGAGGATATGGATTTATTTGAGGCTGCTGTGCATGAGGCGAAGGGGATATAGTGTATAGGAGGAACGGTCGCTTTTTGAAAAAAGCTCCGCAAAAACTTTAATATACGCTATCGCTTCA
>CAYSFT010000077.1:0-6796 GCA_964430755.1 uncultured Lachnospiraceae bacterium
GTGAAATGTTGATAAAGCATCCCGGAAACGAAAAGTTGATGTATAATCTTGCGTGGGCGTTATCGGGTACAGTTAGAGAATCAGAGGAAAATTACGAGGAAGCAATTTTGCTTTATCATAAAATACTTGAAATCAGTACTGATACCGAAATGAGAAACAAGGTGTCTCGCGATTTGATGTACCGATATTATACATTGGGAAATATTGAAAAGGCACTTTATTATGCAAATACTCTCCCCTCGTTTGAGTTATGTCGAGAATATCATCTCGGCAGAGGAAATCTTTTTGAAGGTAAGGAACTCTCCAAATATTTGCAGGATAATATCCAGCTTTACGGAAAAGCAATGCTTGAATGTCTGGAGTATTTTGTATGTCCTAATATTCTGACTGAGGAAGAAAAGAAACCGTATAATACCGATATTGCAAAGAGAAAAATCGAGCTTCTTAAAGAAATTTTGAAATAATCCATTAGCATCTTTTTCGTCAAATCTTTGATTTTGCAAAAGAGTGCCATCAACCGCCTAAACGGCTGAAAAATAATTGTCAAAAACTTAAAAATCCTTATAATACAAGGCTTTTGAGCATTTTCAATGTGGCATCTTTTTTGTCAACTCGTGCCAAAAAAATCCAACTCGTAAGGGTTGGATTTTTTAGTTATATTCGCCTGACGGCGAGTTATATGCACCTTCGGTGCGTGATATTGCCTTCGGCAGTGATATGCACTTCGTGCGTTGAAGTTACAAGGCGAATATAATATCACTGTGAGCGCAGCGAACAATATCACTGCGAGCTTTGCGAGCTATATCACGCTGACGAAGTCAGCATATCACTTATATAACTAAAAACTTTACAAATTATAATTCTTATGCTATAATAGTCATGAGGTGATTATTATGTCGACAAGCATTTTACGCGATAAATCAAAGGAATTTGCAAAGCAAATAGTCTTTTTGTGTCGAGACATCAAAGCAAATATAAAAGAATCTGTTTTGACCAACCAACTTTTGCGTTCAGGAACGTCAATCGGTGCGAATATTCATGAAGCACAGTATGCTCAAGGCAAAAAGGACTTTATATCAAAATTAGAAATAGCACAAAAAGAATGTTATGAAACAGAATATTGGCTTGAATTACTTTTCGAAATCGGTTATATATCTGAAACCGTGTACGTACCACTTCAAAACCAATGCGGACAAATACGCCGCATCTTAATCGCCTCATTAAACACCGCAAAGAATAATAATGAACAACACAAAAACTCAACCAACACTTGATAAACATTCTCACTTTAAGATTTCAAATAAAAGAAGGAATATGATATAATATATTCAACCAAATTAGTGGAGGCAATATTATGGCAACTTTTTCTGAAATCTTCAAGACACTGCGCAAAGACAAGCAGCTCACACAAGAGCAGATTGCTGAAATTTTTGGAGTTTCTCCGCAGGCAATCAGCCGTTGGGAAAATGCAGCCTCTTATCCGGATATTACGCAGCTTCCTAATATAGCGGCATATTTTGAAACAACCGTTGATGATTTGCTTGGTGTCAAAAAAACAGTAAAGAAGCAGAAAATCTTATATTTTCAATTCCGTTGGCAAGAAAGCGCAGATATTATCAACAATTATTTAGATGACGGATGGATCATCAAAGAAATGCATACACATCCCCTTGACGACGGTCAGCACCCCGAGGGCGTTGTGATAATCGAAAAAACGATATTGAATGGATGAGTGCAAAGCCGCCTTTTATCAATACATCGCAAAGAAAAAAGCACGACTTCCCGTGCCTCAAGCTGAGCCGCCCATTTAACGTGGACGGCTTTATTTTTATTCCTTTATCCCAAAGAACCTGCACGAGTTTTCATATGCGTGCCTGCAGAACTCCTCCACACTGATATCGTACAGCTCGGCGGCACGGACTGCGGTGTACTCCATCAAACCCGAGTGGTTCATCTTACCGCGATACGGCACGGGCGCAAGATACGGCGCATCCGTTTCAATCATAACTCGATCAAGCGGCACACTCGGCACGATCTCGGCAAGTCTCGCGGCGTTTTTGAAGGTTATAACGCCCGAAAACGAGATATACCAGCCTTTGTTGACAAGCTGACGTGCGATTTCTCCGCTTGCCGAAAAGCTGTGGAACTCTCCCGTAACGTCCGGGTAATCGCGCAGGATATCCATAACGTCACCATGTGCGTCACGGTCGTGTATGACAACCGGCATCTTCACCTCACGTGCAAGCTCAAGCTGACGGCGAAACCACACCTGCTGAACCTCACGCGGCGGCTCATCATAGTGATAGTCAAGTCCTATCTCACCGAGCGCGCGTACTTTCGGATGGGAAAGCAACTCCCGAAGCTCGTCCATCGTTTTGTCAATATCGTTTCCGTGACGTACATCCTCGGGATGTATACCTGCCGTTGCATAAGCCTGTGTGTACTTCTCTGCTATGGCGATACATTCGCGCGAAGCCTCAATGCTCGTTCCCGCGTTGACGATATATTTTACGTTCTGCGAAAAGAGAGCGGCAAGAATCTCGTCCCTGCCGCCGTCACATTCAGTCGCAAAACGGTCATCGTTATAGTGAGCGTGCGTGTCAAATATCGGCAGCTCACGTGTCGGCTGAAAATCAAATATCATTATCTCACTCTCTCACCAAGAGGTGTCTCGGGATCGAGGAATACCACGCGTACAGTCTCCTCACCCGATGCAAGTATCATTCCGTTCGACTCAACTCCGCAGAGCTTTGCCGGAGCGAGGTTCGCAACCATGATAAGCTTCTTTCCGATGAGATCCTCGGGCTTATAGAACTGCGCAATACCCGAAACGACCTGACGCTTCTCATATCCGAGATCAAGCTGCAGACAGAGTAACTTCTTCGCCTTTTTAACCGGCTCACAAGCGATAACCTGCGCTGTGCGAAGCTCAACCTTCATAAAGTCGTCAAAACCGATTATAGCGCATCCCTCGGGCTTCTCCACGGGAGCGTTAGCCTTGAGCCATGCTTCACGTTCTGCCTCAATTTCAGCGAGCATCTTCGCTTCGTCAATACGTGCAAACAGCGGCTTCGCTTCGGCAACGGTAACGCCTGCCTTGAGTCCGCCGAACTCGTTCACACTGCAAAGGCTTCTTGCATCAGTCGCAAGCTGATCGAGGATAGATGCAGAGGTTGTCGGCATGAACGGCTCAAGCAGTACCGCACTGACGCGGATTACCTCAAGCAGATTATAGAGCACTGTACCGAGTCTCGGCTTCGATGCTTCATCCTTTGCGAGCACCCACGGAGCGGTCTCGTCGATATACTTGTTCGCACGGCGAAGGAGCGCAAAGATCGCATCGGAAGCGTCCGCGATGTGGAAGCTGTCCATGTTCTCGGCAACCGCCTTGACCGTCTGTGCACACTCTGCGCAAAGCTCGTCATCAAGCGCATCGGGAGTGTTCGGCTCCTGAATTACGCCGCCGAAATATTTGTGTGTCATCGCAAGTGTACGGCTGACGAGGTTGCCGAGGTTGTTTGCAAGGTCAGCGTTGTAACGTGCGATTATAGCGTCATATGTGATGCTTCCGTCCGAAGCGTAGGGCATCTCAGCAAGGCAGTAATGACGAACGCCGTCAAGACCGAAACGCTTTACGAGGTCGTCTGCATAAATAACATTACCCTTCGATTTCGACATCTTATCCGCGCCGAAATTAAACCACGGATGACCGAAAATCTTCTTCGGAAGCGGCAGTCCGAGTGCCATTAAGAAGATAGTCCAATAAATCGAATGGAAGCGCATGATGTCCTTACCGATAACGTGAACGTCACACGGCCACCACTTGCTAAATTCCTCATTCGGAACGATATTACCCTCATCGTCAATACGCAGACCAACGCCCGTCGCATAGTTAAAGAGAGCATCAAGCCAAACGTAAACCACGTGCTTATCATCAAAGTCAACAGGTATACCCCACTTAAATGAGGTGCGCGAAACGCAGAGATCCTGGAGTCCTGCCTTTAAGAAGTTGTTTACCATTTCCTTTTTGCGAAGCTCGGGCTCGATATAATCGGGGTTCTCCTCGATGAATTTAAGGAGCTTATCCTGATATTTGCTCATCTTGAAGAAGTAAGCTTCCTCGTTTGCCTTTTCAACGGGACGTCCGCAGTCGGGACACTTGCCGTCAACCGCCTGTGTATCTGTGAAGAACGACTCGCAGGGAACGCAGTACCAGCCCTCATAAGAGCCCTTGTAAATATCGCCCTGCTCATAGAGCTTCTTGAATACCTTTGCAACGGTTTCCTCGTGATAATCGTCGGTGGTACGGATAAACTTGTCATAAGACGCACCAACTCCGTCCCAGATGCCCTTGATTATCTCGGCAACATTGTCAACGTATTCCTTCGGAGAAACACCCTTGTCCTTTGCGAGGTTTTCAATCTTCATACCGTGCTCGTCTGTGCCGGTCATGAAGAATACGTCATATCCCTCCTGACGCTTGCGGCGAGCAACCGCGTCGGTCATGATAACCTCATAGGTATTGCCGATATGCGGCTTACCCGAGCCATACGCAATGGCGGTGGTTATATAATATTTTCCTATATTATGATTGGGACAGTTACACATTAAAGTAGCCTCCTTTTGTTTATTGTATAAGAAATCACCCACTTGGGGTAAATATTCGCAATCTCCGTAGGGGGCGACGTCCTCGACGCCCCGTTTTGCGACGTCCTGCAAATTACTGTTTTACGCCGCGGACATACACACTCTCGCGTGAATAATCTTCACCGAGCACTATAAAATCCGCATATTTTCCAACCTCAAGCGAGCCGACATAGCCGTCTGCGCCGACCATTTTTGCCGGATTAATGGTTGCATAAGGTATAGCTTCCTCGAGCGTGATCCCGGTGAAATCCTTGAGGTTCATGAGCCCCGTGAACATATCAATAATGCTTCCGTTAATTGTAACGCCGTCATGCCAGATTCCGACCTTACCGTTACGGGTGTCACAGTCACCGTAGATACCGGGAGCCATACCCGTTGCCCAAGATGAATCGGTGATGATAACAAGCTTATCCGCCGCTTTTTGACGATAAGTCGTTCGCACTATTGGAGGGAGAACGTGAAATCCGTCACAGATAAGCTCAGTATATGCATCCGTGTCAAACGCCGCACCAACACATCCAGGCTCACGGTGAGCAAGAGGTGTCATTGCATTGAAAAGATGCGTGAACGACCGAGCTCCCCATTTTATTGCATCAAGACACTCATCATACGCAGCAGCACTGTGACCGATTCCGACGGTCGCACCGTGTTCAACAGCAGTTTTTACGAAATTCTCGCCATTTTCCATTTCCGGTGCACAGGTGAGATGGAATAACGCCGACTCGTCACCATTCTTCACTTTACCTATATATCCGGCAATTTCCTCCGAATCAAGTCCTGCAAGCAAATGTCTTTCATGTGCACCGCCACGCTTTGGGTTAAGGTAGCGTGCCTCAAAGTGAACACCTAAAATATTTGCGCCGAGAGGCTCTTTTTTCTGAAGTGCCCGTGCCGACTTGATTCCGTCGATGGAATATTCATATTCGTCACAAGTGGTTGTTCCGAAAGTACCCATTACAGAGGTCGTACCGACTGCGGCATAAGACTTCGCCAAGGCTATCGCAGTGTCGGCATCCGCGTGATCCCAACGCAGCATAATGCGTCCGTGAGTGTGAACGTCAACAAGTCCCGGAATCATATATGCGCCGCCGCAGTCAACCTTATTATCAACCTCACACGGAGCAACTATAATACCATCACGGGCATAGAGCGTGCCATCTTCAAAAGCACGCTTTTCGGTGTTATATATTTTCGCATTAATAAAAGCTGTTTTCATTTTCAATTCCCCCTTGCAAGCATTCCGCGCTGCATTTCCCACATGATAACCGTCGCCGCCATAGCCGCATTGAGCGATTCACAGCCGTCCGTCATCGGGATGAACACAGTCGCACTGCAAGCGTCTATAAACTCGTCCGAGAGTCCATGCCCCTCGTTGCCAATCGCAAAGCAGACACGCCTTGGCATTTCAAACGTACCAAGCTTTTTCGCTTCTCGCCTGAGCGCCGCCGCATAAAGCTCACATCCGACCTTTCGTGCATGGTCAGCGAACGCCGCTTCATCAGTTACAACCGCTATCGGCTGGCGAAAGAGAGTCCCCATTGCCGCACGCAGCGTTTTCGGCGAATATATATCCGCACAGTCGGAGCTTATATAAATACGCTCCACGCCGAAAGCATAAGCGGTACGTATCATCGTTCCGAGATTACCCGGATCACGTATCGACGAAAGATACATCGCGCGAAAATCACCGTCTGCAGGTATATCGGCATCTAAAACGTCAAACTTGCGTGCCACTGCAACAATCCCCTGCGGTGCCGCCTCATCGGTAAGCTTTGCAAGCACCTCATCAGAAACGAATATAACCGTTCCGTCCGCACTCGAAAGCTCACGTGAAAGCTCACTTGTCAGCCTGTCGCGCTTCGTGTCGGCGATGAATATATATTCAATATGAACACCGCTTGACACCGCCTCCCCAAAAAGCTTCACGCCGTCAACACGGAAAAGCCCCTCTTTATCGCGGTACTTTTTATCGGCGAGCTTCGCCATACGCATGATCAGCGGATTTGAGCGGCTCGTAATGATATCAGCTGAAAAAGAAGCCATGTTCTTCTCCTTTAAAAAGAAAAAACCGGACGAGCCGGTTTAGTCTTGTTGATTATTTTGCGAGAGCTGCTTTAGCCTGCTCTGCGATTGCAGCAAACGCATCCTT
>CAYSFT010000078.1:0-6742 GCA_964430755.1 uncultured Lachnospiraceae bacterium
CTGCTTCAGCCGCGATGATTGCTTCCTCGTCTTCGAGAGTTACGTCAGCGATTGCATCAATTGCATCAATAACTGCCTGTGCTGCAGCCTTGTTTGCCTCTTCTTCTGCTTTAACGAGTGCATCATAGGTTACTCTTGCAGTTGTAAGTGTCTCGTAGTTAGTAACGAGTGCCTTCTGTGCATCGGTAAGGTCAGCGTATGCCGCTTCTGCTGCTGCAATTGCATCACCGGATTCAAGTGTTACCTCACCGATTGCATCAATTGCCGCGATAACTGCGCTTGCTGCTGCTTCATCAGCTGCTGTTTCGTCAATTACAAGCTCGATTGTTGTGAAGTCGATGTAGCTGTCGGTTGTAACTGTAACATCACTCATGGTGAATGCTTCAGCAACGTCAACTGCAAGCTCAAGCTTCTGCCAATCTGCATTTTCAAATGTGTAAGTGCTTTCTGCGCCCTTAACATTAATAGTCATTGCTTCACCGGCAACGCCGCGAACATATGCTTCGATCATGTAAACGCCTGCTGCATATTCGGTGGTGTTGTCGCCGATGTACTTGATTGTGGTTGCGCCTGTGCCATAGGTGGTCGAGTAATCGAAGATGTCCTCAACTGCACCTGTGAGCTGGTTATAAGCGGCGAATCCATAACCGGAGAATGTATATCCTTTCACATATTCATCAAAAGTGAGATCCTTGATGTTGATTGCGCCCATGTCGCCTGCAACTGCGATCTTAAGGTTGTAATCTGCATAAGATGTGAAGGAGATCTCAACAGTTGCCCAGTCGCTTGTGGGAACAAGAGAAGAAGCACTGTAATCAACGCCGTTAACCTTTACAGAGTGTACTGTGAAGATCATTGCCCTTGCGGTGTCGTTATATTCGTATCTATCGCAAGGTACTGTGAGATAACCGCACGACTCGATATATCCGAGATTGAAGTACATCTTGTTGCTTGCCGCAGGGGACTCGGGATCGTTACGGAGCTTGAAGGAAATGGTGTGTTCGCCTGCAGGAACCGCATAATCGCCGTCGAAACGGTAGCTTTCGGGAGCTTCAAGCTCGGACTTATCTGCCGCATAGTACTTGGTGTAAGGAGCGTCTGCCTGAGGAATTACGATAATATCCTCATCATTTGCGCCTGCCCATTCATCGTTTGCAGCATAAGCCTCACCGGCAATTGTAAAGTCAGCAAGGTACATACCAACGCCGCCAAGATCAATTTCGATGTCGCTCATAGTGAAGGGCTCGCGTGCATCGATCTCGAAGACTGCCTCTGTCCACTTGTTAGCCTCTGGAGCTGCCTTGAAAGCAGCACCGTTAACTGTAGCGGTAAGAGTTGCTGCATCGGTGAGCATTACATCACCGGTAAGTGTGTAAAGACCGGGTGCATAAACAGTATCGTCAGCACCGATATAGGTGATAGCTTCTGCATCAGTATAGAAAGAGGACTTAAGCTCTCTTGCTGCGCTGTCGCCTGCTGCAGGTGTGAATGTGAATGCAACCGCATTACCGTCTGCATCTGTGATGGAGAGGTTCTTAAGGTCTGTAGTTACATAGTCAACGTCGGCGTAAGCGTATACAGCGATGTAAAGCTCAGCGCTGTCAGCAACGGTGAACTCACTTGTGTAAGTCTGCCAATCGTTTGTAAGAAGCGGGAACTGTGTATTAACATCAGCGCCGTTAAGTGTTGCCGAAATTACTGCAGTATTTCTCGCAGGATAGAAGATAGAGTTGCCCGAATACCAGCCGTTGATACCGGCATAGAAGCCGTTCTTAACGTTAGCGGAATTGTTCGGAGTGTTACGAACGTCTGCGCTGAACTTATATGTTCCTGCAGGAAGTGTTGCAAGCTTAAGCTGTGCATAATACTGATCGTTCGGAACAGTTGTTGTGTCGCTGTCAACGAGCTGTACAAAGCCGTCTTCAATTTCCTTGTAAACGATTGCACTGCCGTCAGCGTTCGCCCACTCTTCATTTACAGTGTAAGGAAGAGTTTCGATAGCAAACGACTTGAAGTTGATATCATTCGAGAACGAAAGGGTGAGATCAGCGAGAGTGAAATCTTCCTTTGCAAAGATCAGAATTTCAATATCCTGCCAATCGCCTGCTGTGATGGAAGCTTCAGCGCTCGAAGAGCCCAGCTGTGCGGTGACGGTTGTGTCAGCATCTGCCATAACCTGACCAACAACGGTGTATGCGCCTGCCTCATAAACAGTTTCGTCAGCACCGATATATACGATAGAATCTGCATCGGTACCCTCTGTGGTATAGTAATGACTGAACGCTTCGGAAACACCTGCCTTACCGCCGTATGATGTATCAGCGGAGGTGTCGAATCTGTATCCGCCAACCTCTGCACCTGTTGCGGTGTTGATAATTGAAAGCTCGGCAATATTGATTGCGGAGTTTCTGTTTCCTGCCAATATCTTGAAGAAGTATTCACTTGTGGAAGTGAAGCTTACTTCAAAGGTCTTCCATGCGCTGTCGAGAGTTGTATACTGTATGTTGGTATAATCAACGCCGTCAACCTTTGCATAGTCGATAGTTGCATTACCTTTGTATACACTGCGTCTGTAAAGCGACCATGCGGATTCAACATTGTTTAAACCGCCAAGGCCGAGCATGATGCTGTTTGAGGTCTCTGCCGATGCATCAAGACGAGCCTTGAGCGAAACAGTGTAAGAACCTGCAGGAAGGCTTACAACGTCGTAGAAGTAAGAACCTTCAAATTTGATGCTGCCGTCAGAATTAAGTATGTCTTCCGGCATATTGTCGGGATTCGGATAGAGCTTGATATACTCTTCGAAATCATCAACACAATGGATAGGCGCACCGTTGTCGGCTTCCCAATCTTCATTATATTTATATTCCTCAACAAGAGTAAGCTCAAACGTATCAAAATCAATGTCTGCGCCGCCAAGGTCGATCACGAGATCAGCCATATCGAATGCTTTGGTGATACTAAGCTCGATATTAATATTCTGCCAGCCGTTTGTGATAACAGCGGAAGCGGAATCGGAATTTACGGTAGCGGTAATAGTTGTATTAGCGTCACTTGCGCGAACCAAACCGGTAATGGTATAAAGTCCGGGAACAAGGTCTGTGGTGTCAGCCGTAGATACGATGGTGGATGCCCCGGTACCGACGGTTGTGGTATATTTGGTGGGAGTAAGAATTCCGCCAACTCCGGTGGGAACAAAGGCGTATTCTACTTCTTCACCTGTTGCAGTGTCAATAATAACAAGATCCTGAATATCAATGGGACCGTATGTACCATTCGCATACTTAAACGCACTGAAATTAAGAGTCATTGCCGACTCCGAGGTGATTTCAGATGTGAATGTAGACCACTGCGACGAAAGCAGAGGGAACTGAGAATTTTTGGCAACTTCAACACCGTCAATTGTTGCAAAATTTACAGTAAATCCACCGCCTGTTGTTCCGGCTACTTTCAGGATGGTGTTGCCCGAATACCAACCGTTAACGCCCATGAAAATATGGTTTCCTGTTGCGTCTGCCGCTGCAGCACCGTTACGTGCAGCAAAGGAGATCGCATAAGTACCTGCAGGAAGTGTTGCAAGCTGGAACTGACCGAAGTTTCCTTCGCCGTCAAGCGCATATTCAACCGCAGGAAGAACGGTGATGTCTTCGGCTTCAGCCATAACAAGCTTATCGCCGTCAGCGCCGTCTGCCCAGTCTTCGCTGTGTTCAATGCCCTTCACAAATGTAAGGGTGAGCTCGTTGAATTCAAGCGCACGTCCGTTGTCAAATGCAATGGAAAGGTCAGCAAGGTTGCCGCCGGCCGGGAGGTAAATCTGCATTGCGGTTTCTGTGAAGCTGAATGCGGTAACATTGACAGTTCCAACAGTCTCACCGTTAAGTGTTGCCTTGAGCGGTGCAACAGCAGGCTGAAGCTTCGAGCCGTCGCCAAATGCAGTATTCATTTCGTCCCATGTAACGCCGCCTGCGCGAAGATCGCCTGCAAGCTCATATACGCCGGCAGGAAGCTCCATGTCAGCAGCGGTGAGAGCTGTTGCGGAGTAATATTCAACAGGAGTTGTCACCAAAGAAGTGGTGGATTCTGCCGCACTTGCGCTCGTAACTACCCAGCTATCCTCGTCGAGGTAATCGGCAGCAAGATCAGCTGCACCCTCAACTGCGGTATATACGCCGTCCTCGCCTGCAGCAACCTCAATAATTGAGAAGCCGTCGATGTCAAAAGGAAGCATATCATCAACGCCGCCGGCGCAGGAGAATACGATACCGTAAGGTTCGATCGTAAGATCGTTGTCAGCGATTTCGAAGATAGCAGTGTACTCAGTCCACTCTTCATGCTGGAAAACGCCGTTTGAGCTATACGGAGGCTCAGGTGTGATAGCAAGAGTCTTAAAGCCGTTAGTTATTGTTTCGCCTGTTTCCTCGTTGGTAGTGGTAGTGGTATAGTCGCCTACCGCGGAGAGGAAGTTTGAGCCCCAAGGCAGATTAATGCGTATGCGAGTGTTCACATACTGCTGAGCGCCCTCGGGTTTTGACGAAGCGTCAAGTGGGAAGGTACGAAGCCATACTGACATTTTATATGTAGTATTAGCTTCAAAAACCAAGTCGCTGTTTCTGTAAGCAGTACCCGGATTGACCGTGGGAGCTGTTACACGAAGATAAGTGTTGTCACCGGTTGCATCCGAGTCGGTAACAACTGTTACCGCTTCACCGTCAGCAAGCCAGGCGTCAGTAGTGACAACAGTGGTGCTCTCTGCAAAAGATGCGGAATCATCTGCAGATGCCATCAGCGGCAGACTCGATACAACGAGTGTTGCAGCCAAAAGCAGGGATAAAAGCCGTCTTTTCATAGTGGTTTCCTCCAATTTTAAAAATTTTTTTGGATATAATTAAATAACCTGTACAACTATACCTCTTTTATTTTATCAAAAAAATATACTCATGTCAATAGTAAGAGCGTCATATAATTGTCACGTTTTAGTCCAATACTTGCTCTCTTTTTTCACAAACTAAAGTAACGCATCAAATAATAGAAAATATTAGATTAAAATACAGTAATTTACATATTTTTCCGAGCAAATGGTTTTATAGACAGCAACTGTATCATAACCTTTCCGACAATAGAATGACGATTCGTGACATTCTCTTCCATATATTATATTGAGATACAGATGAAAATAAGCACAGACAAAGGTCCTTGCCGATCTACGCAATATTTCCTCGTCGGATGTCGCAGGTGAAAATCAAAAAGTGTCGAATTTTTCAGGTAAAACTATCCGTTGCGGCGATTCTTCATGAGAAGTGTCAGCGTTTTTATCAGGAATTAAATGTATTTTTGTGTATATTCGAGAAAACGGCGAAAAAATATTGCATTTTAACCTGATTTGTGTTATAATTAAGTTCGTATTTACTGTATTTCTGTAAAACAAATTTTGAAAATATATTTTCTACCCAAGGAGACTAAAATGATTTGTAAGAAATGCGGCAGAAAAAATGCCCCCAATAAGATAAGATGCGAATACTGTGGTGCACTTTTGCCAAATGCCAATGAGTCGGAGGAATTTTCCGATATTCTTAATTTAATGAATAACACTCCGAGCGATACAGCAATGCAAAACAGTTTCACAGAAGCGGCAACTGAGCGCGAAATGCGTGAAATATCCGAAAAAATCGACTATGTGTTTGTCACAGCCCATCGCAATCTGATTTTTACATATATAGCGATTGCCGTTGCGCTTTTTGTTTTGATCGTTTCAACCGTGTTAAGCGTCACCGCAATAAAATCAATAGACGAGCTCGAATCGCAGATAAACAGCACTTCGGACACAGACGCTTCAATTGATGACACCCTCGACGATGATCCCATCACCCTTATCCCCGAGGATACAACTGCATATGATACCACAACTCCGGATGAAAGCATCGAAGACACCACAGGCGAGAACGAAGCAGAAACTACCGAAGACGAAAAAAAAAATAACATCCCGCCGACAAACACACAAAGCACTGTAACAACCGCACCGACTCCTGTAATTCGACCAACTCCGGCACAAACCACAGCGGCTCCGGTTACCACGCCTGCTCCCGCAGAAACAACAGAAGCTCCGGAGCAAACAACGGCAGCACTTCCGGAAGAAACAACAACAGTCCCCGAGGACACCACAACGCTTCCCGAAGATACGACTGAAGTCCCGGATGATACAACCGCGCTCCCCGAGGAAACTACCGGAATGCCTGAGGACACTCTCGTAAATCCCGAAGAAACCACAGGAACACCCGAGGATATTACCACTATCCCGGAAGAAATCACTTCATCTCCGGATGAAAACGATATGGTAACAGATGAGGTAACATCCCCGGATAACACCGACATCTTCCCCGAAGAAAGCGATACCGAAGAGGAAACCGACTATATCCTCGACGAAACCGGGGAAATATAATATGACAGATAACGGCGATTCTGCATATCGGGATCGCCTTTTCTTAAAAAACAACATAAATATTTTTCAAAAACCTATTGACAAACCGTTTCGCTTGTGATATAATAGATAAGCACCGTGGTTAAAAAACTGTGATGCAAGCTCAAAATGGCGGAGTAGCTCAGTTGGCTAGAGCAACCGGTTCATACCCGGTAGGTCATGGGTTCAAGTCCAATCTCCGCTACCATTCATCTCGGCCAATAGGCTGGGAAATGGCCCGTTGGTCAAGCGGTTAAGACACGGCCCTTTCACGGCTGTAACATGGGT
>CAYSFT010000079.1:0-6716 GCA_964430755.1 uncultured Lachnospiraceae bacterium
GGACACCAGCTGCGCAGTTTTCCCACCCTCCTCGGACTCCTCCCGTCTTCCTTGCCTGCGCCCGAGCCGCGCTCAACTCCGCCTGACGGCTCCGGATTCGCTTTGTTGGCTGTAACCGCTCGTCCGCCGCCAGCTACGTCGGCGGCTCAGTAGCTTCTTTGCTTCTCTCGGTGCACTAACTCCGCTTTGCGGCTGAGGTTAGCTTAACGCCGCAAAAAAGGAGTCGATACAGTCACCGACTCCCTTTGTAATTATTTAAAATTCCGTTTCCACTTTATGCGGCGGTAAATACCTTTTATGTGATCAATAAGATGCGGCGTAAAGAAAATGAGGAGATTTATAATCGCCGCGATAAGCGCAATCCGCGTCTGCCATGTGCCGTCAATAAACATCCAAATAAGCAGTGCAATATCAACCAGCGCAAACCAGCGCGCCTCAACCGGAAACAAGAAAAATATACGCAGCTCGTAACGCGGATACAATATAGCAAACGCTATAAACAGCGTCAGATTGATGTAAGTGTTGGTTGCGTAACCGGTAACAAGTCCCGATATAATTGCACCGACTGCACCGAGCAGATAGTACGCATTAAACCCAAATGCACCCCAGCGTTCTTCGAGCGCAGAACCGACAAACCAATAAAAATAAAGTGAGATAATTGTAAAGAGAATATTCGAAGAGGACGGCGGCAGAAAAAGAAATGTTACAATGCGCCACACCTCGCCGTTCATTATGGCAGTACGGCTGAAAATCAGTCTTGACCACAGCGAAACACTCATCGACGCCGAAAACATCAAATCCATTACGTATACAATACCCATCGCGCCGACAAGTATCATCATTAAATTGCGAATGGCATATCGCCCGAATTTACGGTCAAGCTTATCGAGAAGCCCTTGACGGTAATACATAATTCTGCACCTCACATTAAGAACATACGCTTCTGATATTATTTTACCATATTTTCATGAATAAATCAATACAGTATTATTTTTTAACAAATTATTTGAAAAACGTCATACGAGGTTCCATATTATGTTAACAGAAAAGGAGGACAGCGCTAAACTGCCCTCTTTTGTGAGATATAACTTACATCAGGTTGATTGCTCGATAATCTTAATTTCAACAGGATCGATACCGGCCTGCTCGTAAACGATCTCCTTGATCTGCGAAAGCTCGTTCGGGAGTAAACCGTCCGAGCGCACAATTATGCTCGCGCTTCCCTCTCCGATAACCGCAACACAGTTTTCAAAGCCCTTCGATTTAATGAGCGTTTCAATGTCCGCTTCCGCACGTATCTCAGAAGCAATGCGGCTGATATCGCTTGATGCCTGTTCCTTTGAGGCAGCGTCTGCACTTGAGCTGTCAACGACTGTCTGCAAAACTGCAAGTGCCTGGTCACGTGCCTGCTTACGGCTTAACTGCGCGGATGCAAAATAACTGTCGTCAACCTCGCCGGATGCGCCGTCGTCCGCATCGCCCGTCATGCCGATACCAAGCATATCACCCTCACCGACAGTCGGTTGTGAATCCCCGAACATCAAAAAGTTAAGTATCACTGCCGCGCCGATTAAAAGTAATGAGCATACAATGACGATGTTGCGTGTACCGATCTTCTTTGCAATTTCACGTGCCTTGCCGACGCCTCTCCAAAGTCGTCTTTTTTCATCTGTGCTGACAAGCTCCGCGCCGACTTCCTCTTCAGTTTGATTCATAATATTTTCGTCCATATTGATCCCCTTTCTCGTTTGGTATGTTACATTCATATGCTCTATTGTCAAGCTTTATTCCGAATACGCCTTATTTTCCGCCGATAACGCAGACCGAGCCTGACGGTATATTAAATAATGAGCACAAAACCTCTGTAAGTTTAAGCTTCACTCCTGGCGTGTCACCTCCGTCACACACAACCGCGATACCACCGACAGTGTTTTCACCCTCAAAGCGTATCATCACATGGACATTATAAACTCCGTCAATGTGCTCACAAAGCTCACGAACGCGTGCTTCAGTGTCATTCCCGCTAACATTAGCTGTACCCTCTCGCCCGAACAGCATCAAAGCAACGCCGAGAACGAGTATAACAGCTATAAGCCATATACTCTTTTTCTCGCGTAAAAAACCGATAAACGCACCTACACTGACCTCACCCTCACTCATAAAACCTCACCTCCGCCAAAACACCGAAATTAGCGGCAATATAATCACGAAAATCGCTCTCAATAAGCCCGAGACGTTTTTTCACACTGACGATGATACTCTCGCCGTTATATCTGACATCGACCTCGCTGTTTGCAAGTGAAAACTTATCTATAAGAGCACCCTCGATATGCTTTGCCACAATCGAATTTGCACTCGCAAATGCCTCCACGCTGTCAAACGAAAACTCCGCATTTGCCGCAAATGACGGTATTATTCCGATTATGCCTTTGATCGGAGTCAGCAAAACAAGCAATATCAGAAGCGAAACAATATATCGCATATATTTTTTCATACCGCCGTCAGGTGTGAAGCCGTCAATAAGCGCCGATGCCGCCGAAACCGCGATCAGTGACATTATAAATCCTTTGATTTCTGTCATACTTCCTCCATTATTCAAGCGCCGCCGCACTTTTTGCAAACAACGCAAGCGCATATATAAACATAAGCGCGGCAATCACGCAAACAGCCGCCAAAAAGCCGAGTAAGCCGCTCATTTCAGAAAGCATATTTTTCTCGCGCTCAAGACCGATAACGTCCGCCGCCACCTCCGAAATACTGATACCGAGTCGAGTCAGCAGTACATTCAAAATAACCGGCAGCGTCAAAAGAAGAATAATGATAACGCCCACCCAGCCGACCGTACTTTTAACAAGCGACAAGCTGCTCGCCACAGCACCAACCGCATCGCTTGCCATTCCGCCGACAACAGGTACAGTATGCGACGCGGCAAATTTGACAGCACGCATTGAAAGGCTGTCAGCCCGCGCGGCGATAGATGTCTGAAAGGTCATCACCGCCGATATTATCGCGCCGATCAGTGCTATAACCCAGGTCAAAGTGCCGCGTATCAGCTTCGATATACCGCCAAGCTTCAATGTGCCGCCGATTCCGCTTGCCACAGATAAACCGAAGCAGAGCTGTAATATCGGAAAAAGCACTTGTGCGGCAAGCGTTTCAACAAATGCAAGTGCAAGCATCATGGCGTTCGCGTTAGCGGCAGACGAGGTAACGCTTCCTCCTGCCGTGCCGATAGATATCATAACGGGAACCATTACGCCGACAACGCCGGTCAGTCTGTATAAGTATTCCTGAACACTCCGAGCAAGCGTAACCGCATTTTCATAAAGGGTTATCATAATGCAAAGCCCGGACAGAAATTCAAAAAGAGACACCATCGCGCCCGAATGTACCACACCCTTGAGCGCCGACAGTGCGGATGCTACAAGAACGAGACCGAGCGTTACCGAAAGTGTTCGAAGCATCGGCGACAGAAGCGAGACAAATGTATCTTTTATCAGAGAAAAGAAATAGTTAGCCGAGAAGCCGTCGGCAAAACCGTCTCCCGAAAAAACGTCACCGTCCGGAAGTCTTTGTTTGACTTCATCCGGCAGTGCATCAAGTATCGAATCCGCGTCAAACTCGTCAGCCGTGTAAAGCTGTGCATCCGCAGTCTCCTCGGCATTAAGCGGCAAGACCAATAATAAAATGATACACACCGCAAGAAATATCTTAAAAATTTTCATATCTGCATAATCTCTGCCGCAAGTCCTATAAGCTCGCTGACAAGCGGCAGTGCCAAAAGCAATATCTCTGCCTTGCCGATAAGCTCAAGCTTTGAAGCGAGTGCCGATTCACCTGCGTCACGGCAGATCTCCGCCGAGAGCTGTACCGCGAGTGTTATTCCAAGTGCCTTACCGAGCACCGTCATATGCTCGGAAAAGCTTGTTTCTGACATTGTGTCCCCGATAAGCTCAAAAACAGGCAGAAATGTCACAACCGCCGCACCCAGTAATATCACGCCTGCCGCAACGCTGACAAGTCCTGCAAAATCGCTTTTTTGCCCTTTTAAAATAAGAATCGCCGCAAGCGCACAAAGCGCAACTCCACAGTATTTTATCATAATCCAAAAAGCGTTCGTATGGTTGAAAAAAGCGTCCCCAGCTTGTCAACAAGCATCAGCATTACAATAATAATCCCGGCAAGTGACACAAGAACCGCCTGCTCGTCACGTCCGTATTTCGCGAGAAGCTGATACGCAATGCTGACCGTCAGCCCAATTCCCGCCACCTTTAAAATCAAGCTTACATCCATTTATATAACCACAGCCCTCACAGCGATATTTTGTGTGCATCATCTGTGAAACGCTTCCTTTCCATCCTTAGTGTGGTGCGATTTAGCAAGCAAACAGTATTTTTTGCTTTATGGGATAAATTATAGTTTGGCGGAGAAGCCCTCATCCGAGAAGTGCCCTCATCAGTAAAGTTGCGAAGCAATCTTTTACAGCTCTCTCCCAAGGGAAGCCTTTTGGTAACTCTGTGCCGCAAAACAAAATTTAATGATACTTTATAAAGAGTTTTCATCCAAGTATTTCGTTTTCACGCACAAATCAACTCCCAAGCCTTCCCCTGGGGGAAGGTGGCACGCCTGCGGCGTAACGGATGAGGGCACACCTCGATACTAAACTATAATTACCGAACTCAAGCAACCGGACTTAACACCCGTTAAATCAAAATCACCGCAAGCATGAGACCGCAAAGAAAACCAAATGTCCGACAAAGACGTGCTTTTGATGCCATTTCAACACTTGCCGCAGTACAAAACTCACCGAATCGCTTTTCAAAATACGCACAGTGGCGTTCCTCCTCTTTCGCATCATGACGCCCGAGTCCGCGAAAAAACTTTATAGCTTCGCCGACCTCCGTATCGTTCAATAAAAGCTTTGAGCGACATTGTTGTATCGCAGCTTCCCCACCGCGTTTTCGAAGCAGTTCTGAAAATCCGCACGCCTCAAGTCGCGTATTCTTAAAATCGGCATAGATACGCTCAAGCGGCGTCAGAAATACCCCGATCTGTGCACCTATGTATGCAATAAGGGCCCTGAAGCCCTCTAACTGTTCAAGCCGTAAACGGTACATCGCCGCCGCAGAAAAGCCTGTCACCGTGCACGCACACACTATTAAAAGTCCTCCGAAAAGCCTCAGCACGCCAACAGCTCCGTCAAGCCTTCATACGGCGTATAATCAAAAGAAAAGCACCGTCCCATGCGTCCGTTTACCCTTTCTCGCGAAAGTCCGACATATCCCGAAAAAATTCCGGCTTCATGGAGCATACGGATATTCGGACGTGAAAGAAGTCCCTTTAAATCTGATGCATGTGCGCTGGCAATTATCGGAACGCCCGTGTTTTGGGCGCTTAACAGCTGTGTTGCTTCCTCAATATCACCAAGCTCGTCACATATAATCACCTCAGGTGAAAGTGTACGCGTTGCAATCTCAATACCCTTGGCACGCGGATATCCCGAAAGCACGTCACACATCGTTCCCGAAAACATTTTTTCGATATATAATTCTCCGCGTGTGTCAATCAGTGCAACCCTGCGTGAAAGCTCGCCGCCAAGACGCGAGGCAAGCTCACGAAGCACCGTTGTTTTACCGATCCCCGGCGGAGAATATATCAACAAGGACTTGATTCTCGGCGCTTCATAGCAAAGCTTCAGTAAACGCTCACAAACGCCGCGAATAATATGCGCAATACGAATATTTACAGAGGTTATTTCGCTGACTGCCCGTCCGTCTGCCGCGAGTGTACCGCAGACACCGACACGAAGACCGTCACGTGTACAAATATAACCGCTCCGTATCGTATCCATATGAGCGTAAACCGAGCCGCGGCAAAAACTTGTGACACACTCGGCAATTTCACCTGCCGAAACGCTCACACCAAGCGAAATATTCTCACCAAGAGCCGTAACGCTCGAATCACCGCAGACACGCAGGCGTATCTCGGATATCTCCGTCGCACGCGCACGACCACCGCGTACAAGCTCGCATATCCGCTCGTAAACCCTTACCGGAAGACTTTCCACAACCGTTTTCGGAAGCAATCCGTCCTCACGCACAATATCATCCTCTTTCCATGTTGTTTACTAAATGTATACGGACAAGCAACAAGGAAAATAACCGTAAAATAAAAAAATCTGCACCGATTTGCAGAATTGTATATATATCTGATACACTAATATCCCGTTTTTTCTTCGCCGAAGAAGCTGGCGGCGGACGAGCGGTTATCGCTAACCAAACGAATCCGGAGTGGTTGCCCTCATCCGTCTCACTGCGCACAGATGCTTGCATCTGTTACACCTCTCCCCCAAGGGAAGGCTTTAGGTAACTTTACGCCGCCAAAGGAACAATGAAGCTACGGATGCCGACGAAGTTGGCAGGACAAACGGTTACCGCTGACAAAGCGAATCCGGAGCCGTAAGGCGGAGTTGAGCGCAAATCGAGCGCAGGCAAAGAAATAATGAAGCCGCAGATGCCGACGAAGTTGGCAGGACAAACGGTTACCGCTGACAAAGCGAATCCGGAGCCGTAAGGCGGAGTTGAGCGCAAATCGAGCGCAGGCAAAGGAACAATGAAGCCGCAGATGCCGGCGAAGCTGGCAGGACAAACGGTTACCGCTGACAAAGCGAATCCGGAGCCGTAAGGCGGAGTTGAGCGCAAATCGAGCGCAGGCAA
>CAYSFT010000080.1:0-6297 GCA_964430755.1 uncultured Lachnospiraceae bacterium
CACCTTGACAAGTATTTCTGAAAAATGTGTCACCTATCATTGACAATTCAACAAATAAGCTTAATAATTCCCATGTTTTTCACTTGACAAACAATTTTCATTATGGTATAATAATACGGTATACCATAAAACACAAAAATATATCGAAAGGATGACGCTTCATGCTTTCAGGATTGCGTAATTTTGCGCTTACATTTCTGATATCCGCTTTGATTTTTGCTGTTCTTGCATCTTTGATCGTCGGTTTCGTGCTTGACACCATGGATAATACTCTCCCCGCCGGCAACCAGATTTCCAACGATACCGCGCCTGACGGACAGTATAATCCGAGCCACGATAAAAACAATCCATCAACCTCAAAAGATCCCGATGATACGGATATTTCAGACCTTGTCATCGACGAGATCGAGGGCGAAACATTCAATATTCTGCTCATCGGTAACGATTATCAGCCTGAGCTGTTTGACGATTACGACTATGAAGAAAACTGGGAGGGCGAGGGCTTCCCCGATAAACGCAGCCGTCCTTGGGGCGCTGATATGATCATTCTTCTGCGAGTTGATAAAGAAAACCGTCAATTCATATTCTCGTCTATTCCTCGAAATTCGCGTATATATGTTGACGGCGCATATGTTCAGCTCGGCGACACTCTCAAAACCAAAGGGCTTGATTATCTGTGCGGCAAGGTTGCAAGCATGACGGGACTGCGCATGGATTATTATGCGTCTGTTTCGGTTTCCGCCATTGAAGAGGCGATTGATGCTGTCGGAACTATTACATACTATGTTCCCGAGGATATGCAGTACAGCGATCCCCTGCAGGAGCTTGAGATTGATCTCGAAAAAGGCACAACCACGATTGACGGGGAAAAAGCGGCACAGCTGCTGCGCTATGTCGGATATAAAAACGGCAATACAGGTCGAATGAACACGACTATTGAATTTGCCAAGGCGATTCTTGCGAAGTTCACCAATATTACATATCTTGACAAAGCAAAAGATTTATACAATGCAGTTTCCGAGCACGTTGAAACCAACTTCACTCTTGACGATCTTCTCAATAATCTCGATCTTATTTTTGCTTATTCAAAATTTGAAACTGTCACCGTCACATATCCCGGCTCAAATAAGGTCTATGACGGCATAACATATTTTGAACCGAAAATTGCCAACGCAATACAGATATTCGATTCGTATCAATAACAAGTCAAAATTTTTTATCACGGCAGCCAGCCGTGAAGAAAGGACATATAATGAAAAACACAGAAAAAACAATGGACAAAATCGTCGCGCTTTGTAAAACACGAGGCTTTGTTTTCCCCGGCTCCGAGATCTATGGCGGTCTTGCAAACTCCTGGGACTACGGACCTCTCGGCGTTGAAATGAAAAACAACGTCAAGCGTGCATGGTGGAAAAAGTTCGTGCAGGAGAATCCCTACAATGTAGGTCTTGATTCGGCAATCCTCATGAACCGTGAGGTTTGGGTGGCATCCGGTCACGTTGCAACCTTCAACGATCCGCTCATCGACTGCAAGGCGTGCAAAATGCGTCACCGTGCCGACAAGCTCGTTGAGGAGTACATCAAGGAAAACAACATCACCGACGTTAATGTTGAGGCTATGGACGGTGAGGCACTGCTTGAATATATCCGCTCCAATAACGTCCCCTGCCCGGGCTGCGGCAAATCCGATTTCACCGATATCCGCAAGTTCAACCTTATGTTCAAGACACACCAGGGCGTTACCGAGGATTCGGGCAACGAGGTTTATCTCCGTCCCGAAACCGCACAGGGTATCTTCGTAAACTTCAATGCTATTCAGCGTACTACTCGCCGTAAGCTTCCTTTCGGTGTCTGCCAGGTTGGTAAGTCGTTCAGAAACGAGATCACTCCCGGTAACTTCATCTTCCGTATCCGCGAGTTTGAACAGATGGAGCTTGAATTCTTCTGTAAGCCCGACACTGACCTTGAATGGTTCGAATATTGGCGTGAATACTGCCACAACTGGCTCAAGAGCCTTAACGTAAAGGAAGAAAATCTCCGTCTTCGCGACCATGAGCCCGAAGAGCTTTCGTTCTATTCCAAGGCAACGACCGACTTTGAGTACCTCTTCCCGTTCGGTTGGGGCGAGCTTTGGGGCGTTGCAGACAGAACGAACTATGACCTTTCACAGCACGCTGAACACTCCGGTCAGGATATGACTTACTTCGATCCCGAAACAAACGAGCACTATATTCCATACGTTGTCGAGCCGTCCCTCGGTGCTGACCGTATGGCACTTGCACTCCTTGTTGAGGCATACGACGAGGAGGTTATCGACGCTGAAAAGAACGATATCCGTGTCGTTATGCGTTTTCATCCGACCATTGCACCCTATAAGGTTGCGGTTCTTCCCCTTTCGAAGAAACTCTCCGAGAAAGCAATGGAAATTTACACAGACCTTTCAAAGGACTTCATGACCGACTTCGACGAAACCGGATCTATCGGTAAGCGTTACCGTCGTGAGGATGAGATCGGTACGCCTCTTTGTGTAACCTACGACTTCGATTCCGAAACTGATAACTGCGTAACAGTACGTGACCGCGACACCATGGAGCAGGTACGTATTCCGATTTCCGAGCTCAAGGCATATATTGCTGAAAAGATCAGATTCTGATAGAATCATTTGAAACGCGATTTAAAAAACATCGGGGCATCGTAAACGAGCGGAATTTTAACCCCATCAGCACGCAAAGCCTCGGTGATTTCCTTGTAATAATTGCTCTCGAGTTTGACATAAAATTCTCTTAACAAGCGGTCATCCTTTGCATCGAGATTGATGTCTTTATCAGAAATATCAACATCCTTTTCCTCTTTTGCCCAAGCTATAAAACGAGCTTTAAGTTCACTTGCATAAGGTTCAACGCCGTTAATCGGCCACTTATCTATTGTGGGAAGCTGGAAAATCGTCAACTCGGGGGCTTCTTTAAAAATCGCAACCGCGGGATCATCGCACCAACGAAGCCCCGTGTATGGGTTAACGTGTGTCATAAGTCCGAAGTTGAATTTTCGTGAACACCGCGTGTAAAATTAAAAATATTTGGGCAAGCGGAGTCGGCATCCATCTGATGAAGACGAACAATATTGGTTCCGAATTTTGCAAGACGCTTTGCAGTCTTTTCAGCGTGATCGTGGCTGCAGAAGTTCATTTCGCTGTTAAAAAGCGTACCGAAAAAGCGTGCAGTAGTTCCGTCTTCAAAAATCATTCTGTCGTCCTTGATTGTCAGAAATCCATGTTTTCCCGCAGGCTTTTCATCCTCGAAAATGTATGAAATATCGAGCGGTGCATCATCCCAACGCATAGTAAAAGGTATATAATGTGACATCGTTTTTCTCCCCTTTATTCTGATTAGGTTAATACAGATTATAGCATAATATCATATCATCTAACAACGCTAATATTGACAAAATCTTTAACTATATTGACATTTTGCTTTTACTGTTATTCAAACAGATATCTTTTATAAACATATTGACATCCATTTTAAAATGTGTTATAATTATAGCGTTAAACAACCATATGCGTTGATAAAATATTAAAGGAGATAGAAAAATGAGCACCAACGAAACCTTTAACTTTACCCCACAGGATTGGGTTCCTTTCAAAGACAAGGAAGTTATGGACAGACTTTCAAAGATGACAATTGAGGAAATTGAACAGCATCCCAATCCCGATGTACATATCAAGGTTCTCGACAATTTCGGCGTTGTATCAATCGGCGAAAAGTTCATGCACATAAAGGAATCTTTTGAGCAGAACAAGAAGTTTTCCACCATCTTCGGTAATCCGAACCCCAACTCTCATATGCCCCTTGCCGAGCTTATCAACCGCAACCGCATCAGCTGCAAGAACTGCATATTCGTAACAATGGATGAGTGGGCAGACGAGGACGGCAACATTGCTCCTGTTTCTTACCGTTCAGGCTTTACATATTCGTTCATGAAGTACTTCATCGAAAAGATCGATCCCGAGCTTCGTCCGCTTGAGGAAAATGTACTATACCCCACAACCAAGAATATTTCTTATTATTCCGACCTCATCGACGAAAAGACAGACGGCGGTATCGACTATTTCACTGCCGGTCCCGGCTGGGCAGGTCATATTGCATTTATTGATCCCTGTCCTGAACTTGTTCACATCGAGGGTGACCGCTTCACCTCTCAAGCAGAAATTGATGAGTACCTCCAACAGCCCGCACAGGTCGTCACGCTTCATCCGCTTACGATCGCGCAGAACTCTCTCCACGGCGTATTCGGACAGTCCGGTGCTTGCGGATGGGTTCCTCCGAAAGCGGCAACCGTTGGTCCGCGTGACGTTCTCCATGCAAAGAAGCGCGTTGAAATGCACGGTCTCACTACCGGCGGCACATTCTCATCCTGGCAGCGTATGACCTCGCGCCTTATCACACACGGTCCCGTTACCCCGTACGTTCCCGGCTCTATCTTCCAGACAATGCCGACAGATATTTTCATCTCCACTGCAATCGCACAGCCCTTCGGCGTAATGGAAACCGTCGGATATTAATCTTTAATAAAAATACAGCCTCACATAGCGAAAAATGCCGTGTGAGGTTGTTTTTATCTTATTTTTTTATGATCGACACGATCTTCTTCATACACTCGTCACTGACACCGCAATCAGCTAAAAACAGCGGGATCTTGACAGACATCGGCTCGCCCGGTGCATAAGGATCGAGGAGCATATGGAAACGCTGATAGTACGGTGCATTGCGGCTTCGGTAACCGGCATCGCCGTTTGAAACAAGCGCATAACAGTAAACCGAGAGCGAGGTGAGCTCATAGTCTGAATTGATAACCTCATCCGATTCGCCGGCAAGCGCACGCAGATATAGCGCAATCGCACCGGTACGGTCAGCACCGCCGACACAGTGTATGAATATCGGGTAATTTGACTCATCTGCGAGAAAATCCATTATCTTGCAAATCCCCTTGCGGTGCTCCTCCTCAAAGCTCTCAGAGTAAGCGCGGTACGGCAGTTGCACGTAGTTAACGTCGCTTCCGGCGGGTGATTCTGTGAATTTACCGAGACATTCGCCGCGCAGATCGAGATCTGTTTTTATTTTCAGCTCATCATGAAACGTCGCTTTTCCTTCGTCGGTAATCTTGTATCTGCAGTTCATCTCGCTGCCTCTGAAAACAAGTCCCTGCTTAATATTAACGCCGCCGATATCGCGTACATTTTTAACGTCGTCAATGTGGATAAATCTGGCAATATGAGGCACGGTTTCAAAAGTGAACGGCTCACAACCGTTAACACGCCAATAGTATGTAACGCCGTTTTTTAGGTTGGTTACATCGTATTTGGGCTCATCGGTTACGGCTTTTGTACACTCGGTAAAATCCGCATTTTCAGAAAGCTCAAACGTGTACGGTGCAACTGTATCCGACTCCCATTCAAACGTAAAGACATTCGGATGCGAGCGTTCAATATCAAGCTTAGCAGTGTCAAGCCAGGCATTAGCCGCCTCGGTTCCCTCGTTTTTTACAAGCCAGCAGTAGTGAGCCTGAAAGTCGGTGAATGTATCAAGAACAGCGCCGTTTTTGGGTGTGAGTAATGTTGTCATCTTAGTTCTCCTTGGTGGTATTTGTTGGTTATTCAATATGAGTAAGCCTTGTCACACATTCGACTTGTGTATCGTTGTCCAAACTTATTTCCATATCTTCCTCTATGATGGGCAGCTTGAACTTGATGGATTTCAGCCATTGTCCGTTGGGCTTTCGTTCCTCAAAGATATGGATTTCGGAGATCAGCGACTCCATAAGCTGTCGGCGTTCCTGTTCATCCATCACGGCGTACAGCTTGTCAAAGTAAATCAAAACTTTGTAGATATTATCGGCAGTCAGCTTTTCCGCTTCGATTGCCGTTTTCTTTGCTCTGGCTTCGATCAGCAGAGATTCCGTGTCCTCGATTTTATCATACATCTTGTAAAGGCGATCATCAAGGTCTGCCTTGCGTTTGATGTAGTGCTTATCATCGGGGTCAAGGGTGTCAATTTCCTCAATCAATCGGGACTTGATGGAATAGCTCTGGCGAAGCTGCTTTTCGTAGTTGGCGATCTCCTGCTCGATAGCGGAGGTATCCACCTTCATGCTGATTTTCTGCTGCATCAAGGCGGCAAACTTCGGATTGCTGACCAACTTGGTAATAACCTCTGCAACGGCAGTTTCCAGTAGTTCCTCATGGATTTGCTTTTTATAATCGCATTTATGCCCACGGGTCATGGTGCGGTGCTTGCAGCC
>CAYSFT010000081.1:0-4658 GCA_964430755.1 uncultured Lachnospiraceae bacterium
CCGGTTTCACCTGCGGGACCTTGCGGACCGACGGGACCGGTTTCACCTGCAGGTCCTTGCGGACCGACGGGACCGGTTTCACCTGCGGGACCTTGCGGACCGACGGGACCGGTTTCACCTGCAGGTCCTTGCGGACCGACGGGACCGGTTTCACCAATAGGTCCTTGAGGACCAGTGGGACCAACTTCACCTGCAGGTCCTTGAGGACCTACGGGACCGGTTTCACCGATAGGACCCTGAGGACCGACAGGACCAGTTTCTCCGGCAGGTCCCTGAGGACCAGTGGGACCGGTTTCACCAATAAGTCCTTGAGGACCAGTGGGACCTTGTGGGCCCTGAGGACCAGCGGGACCAACAGGACCGGCAGGCCCTTGAGGTCCCGGAGGACACTTGGAACAATCAAAGTCACAGGGACGTTCGTCCTCGCAAGGATCCTTCTGACAGCCGCAATCACAATCACGATTATCGTCATTGCAATCATTCTGACTGCAATCCTTGTTGTCATTCTCATGACACCGGCAGTTTCTATTATTGAAATTCCATAAGCTCATAATATCACCTCCTTCCAATGGGATACACTACATAATATGCCTCTCTGTAAAGGTGTGACATAAAGCCATTATGGAAATCTTGAACCTCCAAATTCAGTTTCGTGCCTACTCAAAAGTCAATTTCTTTCTTTATAAGTATCTTCTTCTCTCTCACCCCAACACGCGGCCGATGACATCGCCCGTCACCTTCTTGCTCGCGCTGTCCACATGGCTGTATATATTCGCCGTGGTCGCCATATCGGAGTGCCCAAGCCACTCCTGTATCAGCTTCATCGACACGCCCTGTGCGACGAGGAGCGAGGCGCACGAGTGCCGCAGATCGTGGAAGCGGATCTTTTTCAGCTTGTGCTTCTTCAGCAGCGTCTTGAAGTGACCGGTCACAAAGTTCGGATCGTACATCCGCCCGAGCGCGTCGAGGCAGATGTATTCTTCGTGTTCTGTCCTGTACGCCGAGCGCATGATGCGGCGATACTCTGCTTGCCTTCGCGAATGAGCGCGTAGACGGTGTTTTTGCTCATGTGCATCCATTTCGCCGCGCCGTACGGCGTGAGCACATCGGGACATTTGCGGAGAAGCCGCTCCAAAGCGGTAATTTTTTCTTCTGTGGTCATGGTTGTGCTTCCTTTCTGAACGATTGTTATTCGTACAAACACAACATATCACAGAAAGCGCACGAAGTCCAGCGAGAATCGGAAACAAATAAAAATAGCGGCAACCGCTAAAGTACTATCTAATAATTTCGTTTTTTATATTGGTGTTGAAGTCAATTCCTTACTTGCACAATCGGATTTGTTATACCCCAACGGGTATAACCTAGACCTATTTTATATAATTTAGTCCCTATCGGGTATAAAATCACTCAAAACCATTGACATTATACCCGATAGGGTGTATAATATTGTCATGAATAAAATAGCTGAATTTATCAAACAAAAACGAAAAGAATGCGGACTTACCCAAGAGGAGTTCGCAATCCATTCCGGACTCGGTTTGCGTTTTGTTCGAGAACTTGAACAAGGAAAAGCAACCGTTCGAATGGATAAAGTAAATCAAGCCCTGGCGATGTTTGGCATGGAAGCCGTTCCCGGAAGAAAGGAAAAGGTGAATCTTGATTAACGGGAAAAAGTATATATTCGCTATACGATTCCGGCTCTGTATTTATACACCTCAAAAAAGGAGATATAATTATGAAAAAAATAGATTTTGGTCAATTTGATTACCTTGAAAAAATAGGCGGTGGTATATTGGGGATCATTGCCATTGGATCGGCAATTCTTGAAATGATCTTTAACGGTATTTCCGCTGCTACAGTGATGGCAGCAATTAAGGATGTATCAAGCACTTTAATTGTTGTTATGGTTTTGCTTGTGGCACTTAAGAAACTCTTGCCAAAAAAGCAAAAGGGATTCGCCAATGTTTTCTACGAAGAAATGGATTCTGTTTCCGCTAAATATTCACCTATCATTAAGCGTGTAGAATCAGATAAAATAGAATATAACATTGCAGACAATCTTTCGTGCTTGTATGGAAAAGAAAGCGGAAATTACCACAGATTTTTCGCTTTTTCTGAAAAAGATCAAAGTATTACATTTAAAACATCCAAGACTGTATTTTTCGGAAGATCCACCGAAGCTCACGAAAGTGATTTGCAAGATATAGCATTAGACATTGCAAAAACTGTTGACAAAAATTTTGATTTGATCAAAGAATTTTCAGGCAATAAGGATTCATTTACTTTATTTTTCCAAGAGCCATTGGAAAGTGATGAGTCTGCAAAAACATTGGCAGAAATTATTGATAATATTTTGTTGCTTTATGTGGCAAGGTGCAAAAAGTAATGCAAGGATAAAAACAGAACAGTATTTCGGAGAAAAGATAAAATGAACATATCAAAAGAGCTTGACCTTGCTATCAAGGTCGCTGAAACACAAACCACTGATGGTACATACGGAAAATACAATACATATATGACCAAAGAAGAGTGGGACGCATTTAAGAATGCCATGCTGCCGAGCGCGCTTGACGAGTACGGCGCAGGCGGCGGAGACGAGCTTTCCGAGAAAAACGGCCGTCCTCCGAAAATGGCGTGCTACGGTTCATCGAGCCGCATGATTTATAAGCTTTCCTGCCACAAAGAAGGCTTTCACTACGAAAAGAAGCTCTCCACAACCATCGGCGGTACTGCCAATCTTGACGGCTTCCTGGAGGAAGACAACCGCTATGTTTTCGTAGAGGCAAAATGCCATGAACCATATTCTACCAAAAGCAACTCGGCAAGTAAGGCTTATGAAAAGCTATACGATTATATCAATGCACAGATGGGCGGCAATATCGAAATCGCAATGAAAACCAGCAAATGCGGTCGCTACCTTGATGTTGAGTATTTCTCGGACGGAGAAAAATTGGAGCACTTCGATATGAAGCAAATGATTTGCCATCTGCTTGGAATCGCAACGGGAGTGCTCAAAGGCGAGCTTAAGCAAAAGCAAATCGACTTTATATACCTGCTATATGATCCCACCGAGCTCGACCTTTCACCTGCCACCAAGGAAGCCGTGGACGCCATATATGAGAGAACGTGTTACGAATGTAATCTCATAGATTTCGCACTGCTGCTCCGTATCATCTTTTCTTTCTTGATGGAAGAAAAGTACGGCGATGTTATTTCTGAAGAAAACCTCGATGCACTCATTTTCAAATTTACGTTTTCCCTTGCATCACAGGAGTTTTATCCTATCCTTTTGCAGTAAAAAAATCGGGACCACCCGTCCCTCATATCTAACGATTATCTAACGAATTTCCCGAAACAGGCAGTAAAACCGTCCCTAAATCCCCCATAAAAGCGGCAAAATAGGGACGCACAGTGACGGTGGGAGCTATCTTTCGAATCGCTCGAAATCAGTTTGCGCCAAAAGCGCACGAGGGTTCGAATCCCTCCCTCTCCGCCAACGCGGCTTGATTTTGAATCAAGCCGTTTCTTTTTTTGAAGCCGAAAAACTGAAACAAAGACTGATTTTACGTCAAACGCCGTTATGTTATGTATGTACTTTTTACAGCTGCCTTGCGAAGTCATTGATCATCCGCCCATAAAATGTGAATTTATTATGAACTTTTGCAAAACCCCTTGACATTATCGCTTTACCGTGTTAAGATATATGACATAATAAAAAGCTGTGACGAAGAATGATCAAAGTGAGTGACGTTTCAGAGAGCCGATGGTTGGTGTGAATCGGTGTCAACCCCTTTGTTTCTCTCCCTTCCGAGCTGGAAGTCCCAAAGGTATAAACACCCAGTAGGCGCTTCCCGTGTATGCTGCGTCAGTGCATAGAAGTTGATAGGCTTCGAAGAGGTGGCGGATTTTTATATCCGCAATTTGAGTGGTACCGCGAGTGTTATATTTTTGATATAAACGCCCGTCTCAAAGCAAGTTTTTTAAAGGCTTTGGGATGGGTGTTATTTTTTGTCCCAAAGACCTCCGTATCGACATGGAAACGAGAGATTTTGAATACGTTAACCTGACCACAAAAACACTTCGTGGTGAAGGATTTAAATTAGTGTAATTTTAAAAGGAGTAAAAGATATGATGGATCCAAGTAAATATCGAGTGGGGTACTTCCCGGTAGATAAGAAATACAACAAATGGGTGGAAAAAGATCACATTGAAAAAGCGCCTGTATGGTGCTCGGTGGATATGAGAGACGGTAACCAAAGCCTTGTCATTCCGATGAGTCTTGGAGAAAAGCTTGAATATTACAAGGTACTGCTTGATGTCGGATTCAAGGAGATCGAGGTCGGATTTCCTGCGGCAAGCGAAACTGAGTATGAATTTCTTCGCACGCTGATTGATAACAATATGATTCCCGAGGATGTTACGGTGCAGGTGCTCACCCAGTGCCGCGAGCACATCATCCGCAAGACATTCGATGCCTGCAAGGGTGCTCCGAGTGCGATCATCCATTTCTATAATTCCGTAAGTGTTGCACAGCGAGAGCAGGTGTTCAAGAAATCCAAGGATGAGATCAAGCAGATCGCCGTGGACGGTGCCAAGCTCGTAAAGAAGCTGGCAAGCGAATACGATGGAAACTTCCGCTTTGAATATTCGCCCGA
>CAYSFT010000081.1:4758-6043 GCA_964430755.1 uncultured Lachnospiraceae bacterium
CTCGATCTTTCCGATATGAATTATCTCGTTGAAAAATATGAGCGCTGCACCCGTATGCACGTCTATGAAAGAGCACCTTATGCGGGAGCACTTGTCTTTGCCGCATTCTCCGGCTCACATCAGGACGCAATTGCAAAGGGCATGAAATACAGAGCAAAGAAAAGGCTTCATGAATGGACCGTGCCGTATATTCCGATTGACCCTAAGGACATCGGACGCACCTATGATGCAGATGTCATCCGCGTAAACTCTCAGTCCGGCAAAGGCGGTATCGGATATCTTATGGAGCAGACCTACGGCTACAATATGCCAAAGCAAATGCGTGAGCATTTCAGTTATCTTTGCAAGAGCATATCCGACCATGAGCATAAGGAATTGAAGGCAGACGAGGTTTTGGAAATTTTCGAGAAGCAGTATCTGTCTGTTCCCTGCGATATTACTGTAACCGATTTCGATTTTATGCGCGAAAACGATACTGTAAAAATAAACATAACCTTCCTCAAAAACGGGGAGGAAACCGAAATGGAAGCTCAAGGAAACGGTTCTCTCAATGCCGTTAATAACGCGCTCAAGGCGTACACGGGCGAAGAATACACCCTTGAGGTTTTCACGCAGCACAGTATGCAGGGACAGGGTTCTCAAAGCGTCGCGGCATCTTATATCGGATTAGAGCGCGAAGACGGTACAATGTACTGGGGAGTCGGAACCGATACGGACGTGATTACAGCAAGCACAAACGCACTTCTCAGTGCATTCCATAACATGACCAAGGGAGGAAACTGAATATGGGAATGACTATGACACAAAAGATCCTTGCGGCACACGCGGGACTCGATAAAGTGGAAGCAGGACAGCTGATCTCTGCAAAGTTAGATATCGTTCTCGGAAACGATATTACCACACCCGTGGCGGTGAATGAATTCAAGAAAGCGGGATTTGACTGTGTTTTTGATAAAGATCGAGTGGCGATCGTCCTTGACCACTTTGTACCCAATAAGGATATCAAGGCTGCCGAGCAATCGAAAACCTGCCGCGAATTTGCGTGCGCTCATTGCGTAAGCCACTTTTACGACGTTGGCAAGATGGGAATCGAACACGCGCTTCTTCCCGAACAGGGCGTAGTGACGGCAGGCGACTGCATCATCGGTGCAGACAGCCACACTTGTACCTACGGTGCGCTCGGTGCATTCTCCACCGGTGTCGGCTCTACCGATATGGCGGCGGGTATGGCAACGGGAATGGCATGGTTTAAGGTGCCATCAGCGATGAAGTTCAACTTGACGGG
>CAYSFT010000082.1:0-5924 GCA_964430755.1 uncultured Lachnospiraceae bacterium
CGGATTCGAGAGTTACCTCGCCGATTGCGTCGATTGCCGCGATAACTGCGTCTGCCGCTGCCTTATCTGCTGCTGCCTGTTCTGCGTCTGCAACAAGTGCGTCATATGCATCTCTTGCTGCGGTGAGAGTTTCATAGTTAGTAACAAACGCCTGCTGTGCTTCGGTGAGTGCTGCATATGCTTCCTCTGCTGCAACTATTGCGTCACCGGACTCAAGTGTTACCTCGCCGATTGCGTCGATTGCGTCGATAACAGTCTGTGCTGCTGCTTTATCTGCTGCATCCGGATCTGTGTATTCGATATACTGAACATTCTTGAAGTCAACAGAGCTTGCACCGTCAACTGTAAATATGATATCGCTCTTGCTTGTAGGAGCGTCGAGGGTTACAACAAAATCAACTGCTGTCCAGGTGCCGTCAACTGTAACGTCCTCTGTTACAAGAATCTCGTCGCCGAGAGTTGCATTAACAACAGCCTTGTTGTTGTCGTTGTCAATTATAACGTAACCAACAGTATCTGTGTGATATTCGAGATTAGCAAGTTTGTAATCGTTAACTCTGAAATCAGCACCGATAATCCATGTGCCTGCTTCGATAACATCGTCACCGATATACTTGATTGCAACGGTGTTTTCAAGATCCGAGGTTGCAGAGTAATATTCATCCTCGGTTACGATCTCAATCTTGCCGCTTGAGGATGTTGACCAGCCTGCGGTCTCAGATGCAGAGATAACTGTTGTTGGGTACTTTATGAGATTTGTACCGTCTCCGCCAACCTCAATGAGGGTAACATCGTCAACACTATAGGGCAAGATATCCCAGAATGGATTATAGGAAACGCCCAGTACACTGCCAGCCGAACCGTCATATAATGTCATTGAAAGTTCTCCGCTTGCTCCGGTGAATTCAAGAGTATGCTCAGTCCAATCACCGAGGATCGGAAGTGAATTCGTCGTAACGCTGCCAAGTATGACACGGAATGTTCTGAACGCCTTTTCATAGATTCTGTATTCCCAGTCAGAGGAAGCGTCTGCACGGGTCTTAAGTGTAAGCTGATAGGTCTTTTCGGGATCAAGTGTTATTTCGGGGTCGGTGTAAACCGCCTTTCCGGCGGCCGTGATGAAGCTGTGGAAATGTATATACTCATTGTCTGCCGCCTCTGTCTTGGCAACGGGATTTCCGTCTGCTGTTATATAATCAGAGGTATATCCGTCAGCTTCTGTGATAGTGAGATTCTTAAAGTCGAGGTTTGCCGCTTCACCAAGCTCAAACACGAGTGTGCTTTCGCTGAGTTCTGACTCAAGAGCCAGAATAAATGTTACTGTCTGCCAGCTGTTGTCAAGCGTTGTTGTACCGTTTGAAATCACAGCGGCAGCAGCGCCGTCAATTGTGGTGAGTGCCTCTCCGTTAAGCTTAAGCGCGATAGTGTTTGCACTGTTGTTTGCCGAAAGCTTTGCTGTTGACTCATTGCTCCATTCCATATCGGCATAATCAAATGTATTGAGACGAACATCAAGGCTCACTTCGTATACGCCGCGTGCAATATCGGAAGCTGAGGTATCATATGCGATAGTTGTGGCATCAGGTACACGTGCAAATTCGGTTTCGGTTTCGATTTCTACCTTTGAACCGTTCATTGCAGACCAACCAAGACCGTCTTCGCCGGCGATAACTTCAGCTGTACCTGCCGCGATGAGGACAGTGCCGCTTTCCTTCTCTGTGAGAGTGAGGTTATCAATGTCGAGCGGGAGGTAATCGAAGTAACCGAAGTAACCCGAACCATCTTTGAATGTTAAATCAAAGGTAGTGTTTGTGGGAACAAAATCAATGCTGAGCTTTGTCCATTCGTTGCCAACTGCATAGAACTTCATATCTGTTCCTGCAGCAACAACTCTGAGTTCCCTTGAATATTCAGCATTGTTTCTCAGATTGCCTGCATCAACATGATACTTAGCCCAGTCCTTATAATCTGCACTGCGTACATATACGGTGAGATTATAGGTCTTTGCTGTGTCGAGTGCTACATCGCTTGTGTAAACAGCCCAGTCATTGTACAAGTTGGTGTTTGTTAGGTGAATGTATGTATTCGATTCGCCACCGCCGAGTACATCTGTTACAAGCGCAGGATAATCGCCGTTTGCATCTGTAAAGTCGTAAGCGTAACCCTCACTGATCTTTGTGAATGTGAGGTTCTTTGCGTCGATGGTGTATTCTTCGCCGAGAATGAATTTAACATCACTCTTATTGAACGCTTCTGTTGAACTTACGGTAAATTCAACAGTCTCCCATGTGTCATCGAGAACATTGATACCGTTATCAAGAACATAATTCTCATCAAGCGCAGTGCCGTTGAAGCTTGCGCCAAGAGTAACCGAATTGTTCTTTGCAGTAATTGTTCCGACGCCGTTAGTGGTGAGATCATTGAAATCAAACACGCCGAGACGTACATCAAGGCTTACCTTGTAGACACCTCTGTCAAGAGCCTGATCTGCGCCGTCATAGTAAAACTCGGTTGCATCATAAATACGGTCGTACAGAGTTTCTGTAATAACAGCATAGCTTGCGCCGTTAGTAGCATACCAACCGATTTCGCCTGCGATCGCATCGGGAGCTGTGATAAGCTCGGTGGTTGTTCCCGTCTTAACGAGCGAAATATCGTCAAAGTCTGTCGGGAGGTAATCATAGACCGAAACAGCATCGGCGCCTTCAATAAAACCAACCTTCAGTGTCTGTGTGGAAGCAGGAGTGAACGTATATTCAATCTTCTGCCAATCGTTATCAACAACAAAAGCCTGTCTTGCTCCGCCAACGGTAATTCTCACGATTCTTGCAGCGTCACCGTCAACGTTTGTTCTGGGCCAGTTTTCGGCAGATGCCGTGCGAAGCCAAAGCGAGAGAGTGTAGCTTTCGCCGGCTTCGAGGGTAACGTTCGCATCCTCATAATATGTGTAGTTGCCATATCTGCTGGTATTCCATGTGTGGATGTAGCTATTCGACTCGGAAGCACCGCGCAGACCGTTTACGGTAACTTCGGAAGCACCGTTCGATGCAAACGCTTCGGAATCAGTCTCTGCAGTGTCGATCTCAACAGTAGCGATCTCTGCATTTGCAATATCAAGTCCAAGCTCATTATTAAGTGTGAACGCAAGCTCGCCGAGTGTGGTTGCCTCCGCAACGTCAACTGTGAAAGTGCCGTGTGTCCACTCATTTGTAAGAGCGAGCGCATCGCCTGTAACAGTAACACCGTTTGCACCGCTTACGGTAAGAGTTCCTGCATTGTTGTTTGTGTAGTTGTAGCCGCTGACTGCATAATTATTGTAATCATACGTTGCCAGGCGAAAATCTGCATCAAAGGTGTAAGTGCCTGCTAAAAGTGTCATGTTGTCAAGTGTCGCAACAGTTTCACCGCTTTCGGCAGCAGCCTCGGCACGGAGGTATGCAGACTCAGTGACAAACTTCGCACTTAAGCTGTTAGGATACCAGCCGTTGGTTGTGGATATAATAGCCGTGGGATATTTGATCATTTCCTCGCCCTCGTTGCCCTCTGCATCAATCTCCTTGAGCGAAAAATTGTAAATATCGAACGGAAGCACATCTTCGAAGTTCATACCTTCACGAATCTTGAAGGTAGCGGATATATCACCTATATCCTCTGTGGGCGTGATTGTGATTTCGGCATACTCCCATTCTTCAGTTGCTATAAATCTGTGGCTCATGCCCGTCGAAAAACGTCCCGTGGTCTTTGCCGTTGCATAGGGGTTTTCAAGATAAGACAGGCTGCTGTAATCTCCTGTGATATCAGTAGCAAAAACACGAAGCTCACGATATCCGTTGCCATCGCTGTCCTGTTTGGGCCAATTCGCTGTCGGTACGCTGCGATACCAGAAGGAGAGCTTATACTGCTTTCCAACCTCCATAAATGTTTCTTTATCTTCATATATAACGTGATCTCCTGAGTAGTCTATATTATACATATGAAGAAATTCATAGCTGTCCGCATCGCCGATAACGTCATCGACGACGGAAACATTGTCAGACCAAGCAGAACCCTCAAGGGAAACTGCCTGTGCGTCATCAGCAGCACTTACGATCGCGGGCATACCCGAAATCACAAGCATTACAGCCAATAACATTGCCAAAATACGTTTTTTCATGGTTCCATCTCCTTAAAAAATTATTTTCGGTACAGTAAACTAAAAAACGCACAATTCCATCAGCAACCATACCGATATATTTATATTGCGCAATTATATTTTACCATGAGGCAAATATTCTGTAAATATCGAAAGCGGCTATCATTAACCGAAAATTTCTTCTTTTTAAATGTGGATTTGTTTTTCGTATAATTGTCACAAACGGAGATGGAATTTATTGTGAGAATCGCCAACGCCTTATTTGATAAGAGACTCCTCTTTTCTGTACTCGCGCGGCGAGATGTCCATATACTTTTTAAAAGCACCGTCGCCTTGTTAACGCGTCTTGTATTTATATAGTCGATCGAACTTATACCCGCTGCACCGTCTGATAAGAAATCCGCAGCGTGGTTTTTGATGAGATACGCCATCAGCGAATATGTGAGGCTCTTCACCTCAAAATATTCAAGCCGATGAAGCTGCATACCCGGGTGGTAGTTTAAGATTACCTTAACCTGAACTTTCCGTTCGGGCGGATTTACATTTAGATATATATACTTCTTCTCTCATGGTCACCCTCCGTTTTTCCGCCGAAAAAGCTTGCTTGAGCAATAACTTTCAAGGAACGGCAAACATTGTATTCAAAGCAGAACTTGATTTCAAATTAAAATTGTGCCTATATTTTATTAAATTTGTTGTATACATTCGTTGAAACATATTGTACAATATAATTGGGTTATGTCAATGAGATTTTCGCCAAGCTCTATTTTTTCGAAGAATCTATACAAATACAGTTAAAATGACGATTGTCCGGTTCGCCGCGATTCTTTTCGGGAAACAAAGCGTGAAAAAGCGCGAAATATTAACTTTGTATACTTTATCATTCGAACGAAAGCACGAAAATCTATAAATTCACCAAAAGCGAAAATATTTTTTAAGCCGAGCACATTATCACCGTTATAATACGCTACCGCATCTCATAGCGTGACGAAGCGAGACAAGTTGCGTATTTTTGTAATTTCAAATTTTACGTGATAATGCCGGGTGGCGCCGGCAGTGTATTCACTTTTTTGCTTGACAGCCCCACGTCTTCACGCTATAATTATTTTATATTATTACTACTTTATGAATCGGAACTTTTTGGAGATACTTATGTTTGATTTGAAGAAAAACTACAAAATTTCAAGAGACATCGCCACGGGCGGCATGGTGCTTCTGAAGAACGAGGCGGCAACCCTTCCCTTTTCCAAAGATACCCGAGTTGGTGTCGTTGGTAAGGACTGTCTTGATTTGATCAAGGGCGGAGGCGGCAGTGCCAATGTAAGATGCGAATATACAAGAACTCTTTTCGAGGGACTCAAGGAAAAAGCAGACGAGGGAAAGCTTAAACTTCACGAGCCTTCGTTTGATATCGCCAAGAGAGACGAATATGAAATTTCAGAGCTTAACGAACTTGCGAAAAACATCGACACCGCGATCCTGACGATCAAAAGATATGGCACAGAGGGTGAGGATATGCCCTGCGGAAAAAGCGGTGACGAAGTTAACGAATCCGAATACGGAGGAAAAAAGTTGCTTACCACCTCTACCGCGATGAAATAGAGCTTCTTGATAAAATAGAGGCATCTGACATAAAAGTTGTCACTTGTTTTCAGCATCCTTTCAATCATTCTGGCAATCGCTGCCACAGTTCTCGCGTTCATTTTCATCGTTCCCGAAAAGGCGGCTTGCCGTCGTAATGGGTTCGGTTCTTTCGTTCACAATCTGCTCACCTTCAAGGTTCTTATACTTG
>CAYSFT010000083.1:0-5845 GCA_964430755.1 uncultured Lachnospiraceae bacterium
TTTTCGCCGCGGTCGAAGTAAATTTCCGAGCAGGGACCGCAAGGACCTGAACCGTGCTCCCAGAAGTTGTCTGCCTTACCGAGACGTACAACGTGAGCGGGATTTACGCCGATTTCGTTTACCCAGATATCGTATGCTTCGTCATCGTTCTCGTAAATTGACGGCCAGAGAAGCTCGCCCGGGATTTCGAGGGTGACGGTGAGAAATTCCCATGCCCATGCGATTGCTTCATGCTTGAAATAATCGCCGAACGAGAAGTTACCGAGCATTTCAAAATAAGTACCGTGACGTGCAGTCTTACCAACACGCTCAAGGTCGGGAGTTCTGATACACTTCTGGCAGGTGGTAACTCTGCGGCGCGGAGGCTCGACCTCACCCGTGAAGAATTTCTTCATCGGCGCCATGCCGGAGTTTATCAAGAGAAGTGATTTGTCGTTATTAGGTACGAGTGAGAAGCTGGGAAGGCGAAGGTGATCCTTTGATTCAAAGAAAGAAAGGTACTTCTCGCGCAGCTCATTAAGGCCTGTCCATTTCATTTTTATGTCCTCCATTTTGTATGGTTAAAATATTTGCATATATGGTTAAAATATTAGCATCATTATTATATTATATCACGTAGAAAAGCACTTGTCAATACAGTTTACATCGAAAGTGCGTGCTCTACGGCTTTTCCGATAACCTCTGCCATGCGTGTCATACCGAGGTCGTTCGGATGCGTGAGGTCAACGGTGCAGTCATCGCGCATATCGTCGCCGAAAAGGGAATAACCGTCGATGAAGATGACTCGCTCACCGCGCTTGTATGCGTTCATATATGTAGCGAAGATTATCTCACGGCGTTTGATATTTTCCTGATCCTCTGACGGGGTTGCAAAAATATTCGGCTTTGACAGCATGATGACGGGGGTATCCGGATGAGTTTCACGAAAACGCAGATACAGCTTTTCGTGCGTTGCGGCTAAATGCTCGGGATTTGGAGCATTGTGGTCATAGTCGAGTACGAAAACCGAGCAATCGAGCGTGGCAAGGTATTCGATCATTGTGTCCTCTGCCTTAGCAGAACCGCTGAAACCAAGATTTATAAAGTTTGTGTCGAGCTTTCTTGAAATGAGCGATTCATACGCCATGCCGGGACGCGATGCGCAGAAGCCATGTGTTATTGATGAGCCGTAATACAGAACCGGACGTTCATATTTATAATCCTCACGGCGTGATAGCTCCGAGGTGCAGTCAAGTCCGATGTAGAGGTCGATCATTCCTTGGAAATAGGGAAGATTCAAGGTGATTTCCTTGCGTCCCTCGGGGAGATTAATAATGTTATATGAATCGGAATCTGCAAACGGTATATTTGGATTCCAGCTCATAAGAGGTGCCATTGAGCCTGAATATGTATCCTTGCCGTTTCGCTTGATATAAACATCAAATCCGGCGACTCCGATTGGCGCAGCGTGAATAAGATTATAAAGATGATCGTGATTTGTTTTGAATGCGAGATAATTTGAAGTTGTTACAAAGCGTATACGTCCGCCTGCGGTGCTGTAATTGCAGTTTTTAACGCCCTCATTGACATTTTCTGCAACCTCCTCCGGCATACGCATATAACGCGAGGTGTTCTTGTAATCATACAGACCGTAAACGCGAAAATCATCCGTGGTACGAACATCGTAAAAACGCAGGGTATCAAGGCTTGTCAGGCGCTCGTTTTTAATTCCAAGCTCGGCGCAGGTGTATCCGTTATAATTTATCATGACACTTCACCTCACATTTCAAGCGCATATTTAAGCGCTTTGGAAACATATTTTGCCATGTACGTCATGCCGAGGTCATTCGGGTGAACTCCGTCAGCACTCCATTCGCCGCAAAGCTGCGGATCGTCTATATGATAGTCGTCAACGATGAGCACCTTTTCGCCGCGCGCACATGCATTATAATATGTATCGTAAATAATTTTTCTTCGTCCGATTACAGGATGATAGCCCGATGTGAACACGGGACGGTGAAGAATTATCACCGGCGTATCGGGATGGGTTTCACGAAAACGCAGATATAGCTTTTCATGAGTTGCAGCAAGGTGTTCGGGAGTTGGTGCATTGTGGTCATAATCGAGGACAAATACAGAGCAGTCGACGCTTGCGAGGTATTCGATTATCGCATCCTCACCCTTTGCGCTTCCGCCGAAACCGAGGGAGATATAGTCAGTGTCAACCTTACGCGAAACGATGGCGGTGTATGCCATTCCGGGACGTGAAGCACCGCAGCCTTCCGTGATGGATGAGCCGTAATAGAGGACGGGCTTTGTGTACTTATAAGCGGAATGTGCTTTAAGAGTTGACTTTGAATCAAGACCGATATAAAGCTCATTAATGGGACAGTAAATCGGCATATAAAGGGTGATTTCTTTTTCGCCCTCGGGCAGCGTTATAACATCTGCATAACCATTCGGATTTAAGTGAAGTTGCGGCATGAGGTTGCCTGAAAATATCTCTTTGTCGCCGCGCTTTATATAGACATCAAATCCGTCACCGAGAAGCACGGACGTTGTGGTGCTTATGGAGTTGCTTCCGATTGTTGTTTTGATGGCGACATAGCTTGACGTTGTTGTAAAGCGTACACGTCCGCCGGCTGTGAAGTAATTGTGTGCCGCGACGGGTTCGCTGACCTTTTCGGCAACTTCTTCGGGGAAGCGTACAAAGCATTTGTCGTCAGCCGAGCGCATTATGCCGTGTATATTGAAGCCGCTAGTGGTTCTGACGTTATAGAAACGCAGATCATCAAGGCTTGTCAGTTTTTCATCTGTGATACCAAGCTCGGTACAGGTGAGTCCTTGTGAGGTTATCATTGTGATTTCCTTTCAAACGAAATGATTATTTCTTATTATCTTTACCCATTGGACGTGTAATGAGCTTATATATTTCATTAACTGCGAGTGTGACCAGCGAGGCTGCCGCAGAGGCAATAACAGCAGGCCAGGGAAGCGCGACAACGTCAAACAGTGCGCCGAAGGACGGAATAAGGAAAAGAAGCGCGAGGAAGAGCGCCGTGCCGCCGACAAAGAAGAGATATGAAAAGCTCATTCTCATTCCGGGCTTAAAAATACTCTGCTCTGAGGCAAGCTCGGCAAAGGTTATAAGCTGACACACTGTGAATGCAACAAATGCCGCGGATGCGAACTGCGCCTCAGACAGTGGTGCTCCGGCGAGCGACAAAATCGGATGAGTCAGCAGTATAGCAGCCGATTGAAGAAGCGCAAAGGCAACAGCTCTGATATTCATCATAAGCGGTTTTTTCAGCGTTTCTTCGGCATTGTCTTTAATTGTCAGCGCATTATGCGGAGGTCTTGCGAATGCAGCGGCAAGTATTGCGGCAAGGTCAATGATAAGACCTCCGAAAATCAGCTGCATCGGCGTTAACACCTTCATGCCCACTATGAGCGAGCCGAGCACGGCAAAGATACGTGCAAGTTGTGTGGTTGTGAGATAACGAACCATACGCAGGAGATTTTTATAAATGGTGCGTGCATATTCAAGCGCAGAAACGAGCGCGGCAAATCCACCGTTACCGTTTTCATCAGCATCGGAAACAACGACATCAGAGATCAGCTTGAGAGCCTCACATTCGTATGCGTTTCCGCTTGCAACACGTGAATAAGCAGGTGTACTTCGTGTACGTATATCTATACCATGACGTTTTGCTTTTGGAGATATCGTAACGCTCTGAACAAAGCCGACGTCTGCACGCTTTAAGAGAAGGGCGCCATTAAGACCGCCCGTGAGCAGTCCGACACGCTCTCCGTCTGCTTGAAAATGCTTGATTATCTGCGAGATCTGCGAAGCGGAAAGTCCGACGTACATATTGTAAAGCGGAAGATTTGTGCGGAGCATATCGCTGTGCATGGATTCATATTTTTGATTTGAGAGTATATTTTTTTCATCGTCGATGATGCCGATTGACATAGCGAGATATTTATCGCTTTCGCTGTATTTGTCGCAGGTCATAATAACACGTACTCCTGCGGCTCTGCAGCGTGAAATCGTCTGTGCGATACCCGGCTGGAGCGGTTCACGGATGGCGATGAAGCCCTCAAGCGTCAGATCACTTTGTATCGAGCCTATACGCTGAAGATTATTGTAACCCGTTGAACCTGTTGCAACAGCAACGACGCGGTATGAGCTTCTTGTCAGACTTGCCGCAACATTCAAAAATTCGAGACGGTCATCCGGTGACATACGGAAGATTCTATTATTTTCGGTATAATATTCGCAGGCGTTCAGTATCGCTTCAACCTCGCCGCGGCATACCGCCATATAACGCTCACCTGAGTCAACGGTCAGCGTGGTTTCAAATTTTGATGCGCCGCCGGATGACATATGTTCGATTATCGGATGTGAACGGTCGATTCCCGAATTATAAAGCGACAGATTCTGCGCAAGGTCGATTATTGCCTCTTCTTCGGGGGTGATCTTACGCGATTTACCCGAGAGTGCGGCAAGTCCGGCGCCGTATATGCCCGTCGAAATAACGCCAGAGAGCACGGTACTGCGAATCTTGTCAACACGGTCAACGTCATCGGCGCTGTAAAGCTTTCGTGAAGCGTATATTTTCTCAACAACGCAGTGTGAGCTTGTTATAACGCCGTCCTTTGGCAGAATAAGCGTTGTAAGATTTTTCAGGTCTTCGAGCTTTTCGGCGTTTTTGATAAGCGCGCCGATATTAACGTCACGGCGACGCTTCATTGCTCCGAATATACCGCAGCCGACAATTATGTAACCGAATGCGACGTAAAGCTCGCTCATTGCCGCGGCGGCGAGAGATATACCTGTCAAAAATACATCGTAAACGCCTCTTGACGACAAAAGGAAGAGATTGATTATCGTTATAACAAAAACGAGAGCAAGCATGGAAAGACTCCACACCGAACAGTATTTTTTCAGTATGGAAAGTATTTTGAGGTTTTCGTGAGTCGCCAGAGTTTTCGCTTTGCCGAGACGGGATGCAACAGTGTCTTTTGCCGTTGCGACGACAATACCTCTGCCGTTACCTGCTGTGACAACGGTTGTTGCAAACGCCATATTCTTTTGATTCTCAAGCGGAAGTGACGGTGAAAAATGTGCATACTCCGCGTCTTTGAAAACAGAGGACTGCACTCCCGTCAGCGTGCTTTCGTTAATATATAGCTCCTCTGAAGCAACAAGACGGCAATCAGCAGGAACGATGTCACCGGCAGAAAAGAAGATTACATCACCAACAACAAGAGAGCGCATATCAACGAGCATCAGCTTTCCATCGCGCATAACCTTTGCGGTCGGGAGAGAATATTCGGTCATGCCGTCAAGTACCTTTTGCGCCTTATAATATGTGAAAAACGCGGCGGCGTAGTTTATAATCAGGAGCATGACGATAGTTCCCGCGGCAACGGGAAGCTCGAATATCATCGCTATGATCGCAGTTACAAGCAGAAGCAGGGAAGCGTAATCGGTTGGTATCATACGCTTTGAGCTGAAGCCCTCAGGCGTTGTGTAGATATTGTTATAACCGTTTTCGCGGCGAAGCTTTGCGGCGGCACTGCGAGTGAGTCCTTTTCCTCGCTCGGTTTTAAAATGCTTTTCAATCTGCTCGAGCGATTTGTCGTACCAGACTTCGTTTTTTTCTTTTTCCATCATAACAGATCAAATGTCAGCTTGTCATCACTAACGCTGAGAGCGGCGAGGGAAAGCTGCTTGTCATAGTTTGTGATTATCTCCGATGCGAGCTTATCCTCAACCTCGGTCTGGATATAGCGGCGGAGATTACGTGCGCCGTATTTGCGTGAATACGAGTTCTTGGCGATAAGAGCCGCGGCTTCGTCA
>CAYSFT010000084.1:0-5265 GCA_964430755.1 uncultured Lachnospiraceae bacterium
AATCCTGCATCGGCAAAGCGGAGACAGGTGCTCAATCTATAATCTCCATTGAAAACGAGTTTTATGTCATTATATCCCGTAATATCAATGTCAAGGGGAATCGGTCGAGATGTTTTGTCAAGTACTGGAGAAGTGTAAATTCTTCTGCCATCGGCTATTATTTCAAATGTCCCGGTATAATCCCAATCCGTTCCGGCGGTAACGTATAGTACACCTTTGAGCCTGCTGTACTTCATATTAGTTAAATATTCATACGTTTTATTGTAATCATAATTAGCACCGCCACGCAAAGCATATGTATACCGTGTTCCATAATTATCTTCAGGCTCGGTTGCAATCGAATGTTCATCCGCAATACTCTCCAAATCTCGCAGCTCAACCGAGGGATATTCAAGCTTGCCATCCATGTCACCGAGGTAAACGGTGTACGTCGGACCGTCCCAGTACACTGCCTTGCCGAATGCGTTCGCGACTGCACGGACGGGAAGATATGTCGTGCCGTTGTAAATAATTGGCTCAACTGCGTTACCGTTTGCATCGGTGGGCGTTATTTTTTGTCCGTCAATGACGATTTTAACGCCGTTTGCAACTACATTGTAAAGCGTGATCGTGTTTGCGGCGATCAGGGACGTACCTGCAAGCGTCGCACCAACAAGCAAACCTGCGATAATTGATTTTGTTCTCTTTTTCATGTTGTAAGCCTCCGCTCAATTAAAGCAATTGACTTTGAGATATTCAAGCTCGGCTTTCATCTTTTTAAGCTTGCTGCGCGAAACGAATATGAAAATAAAGAAAAGAATAGTAGCTACAAGGGCACCGAAGAAATATGGCAAAAGGAAGAAAGATGCAAATGGGTTTCCTAAAGAAGTTCCCAGATAAAGTGTAAGTATGAAACCAATAATAGCAAATATGGTCATTACTATCGGAGTGCTTTTGGATTTTTTGATTTCTTCTTCCAAGCTCGGAATACTTCTGAATTTTGCTCCGCAATCGGCGCACATCCAGAATGCACGCTGCTGATTGGAAAAATGAGTTGAGGAGATGCCACCGTGATGAGTTGTCAATCCTCCTGTTACACTGCTTTCGTTGATTGGAGCGATGTTGTGCGATCTGCATTGTGGGCAATGCATTTTTCTTGTGTTTGGTGTGTTCATCACCGATTGTGCTGCACCTGTTTTAGTGCCGCATGAGGTGCAAAATTCAGCGTTGTCGGTGAGACTTGCACCGCAGTTTTGACAAAATGCCATTTTTAATGTCCTCTCTTTCAAAGGAAATATTTTTATTAATATTGACATTCACTGTGTGTCAATATTGTAATTATTATAGCATATAATATCCTTGTTGTCAAGCACTGAATGTCAAAAAGGGGATAAAATATGTTTATTAATAAAACGAAAGAGGGACTCAACAATATCTGCGGAGGTAACGTTGCCGCACTGCGTAAGCAAATGAAAATATCACAGCGCGAACTTGCTGACAGATTACAGCTTGCCGGACTTGACGTTGACAAAAATGCCGTACAGCGCATTGAAGCCGGTAAACGCTTTGTTACGGATATTGATATTTTAGCTCTCGTTAAGGTTTTCGACTGCGAGCTTAACGATTTGTTTGAATCGGGGAGAGATAACCCTTGACTTTTCCTTTGCGAAGTGTTACAATAGTTGTATCGTCATACGAAAGGTAACGTAACAATGAAGAAAAATTCAGAAACACCGAGATTTTGCGAATTCTGCCGCTATGCAGAAGCTCTCTCGGGGACAGAAGATATGCTTTGTAAGCACAAGGGCGCAGTTGACAGGGAATATTCGTGCCGTAAATTTGTATACGATTCCCTCAAGCGTGTACCGAGAAAGCTTCCCGAGCTTGTGACTTTGGAGGAGCTTGAATAGTAATTTATCGCAAAATATGTATTATTTTGTGTTAAAATGTTATTTTATTTTCAATTTTTCAGATTTTATATTGAAATTCAAGACTAAAAGTGATAAAATTAATTCTGCATTAAATTGACTGTGAGGATATTATACAATGATTATCATTATTAAACCGAATACAAAAAAAGAACTCGTTTCGAGCTTTGTTGCCGATCTTGAAAAAACTCCCGGCCTGCAGGCACATCTCGTCGATGGCTTGCATACGACCATCATCGGTCTTGTCGGCGACACCTCGAAGATTGATATAGATAACCTGCGTACAAGCGACATCGTTGAAGAGGTCAAGCGTGTACAGGAGCCTTACAAGAACGCGAACCGTAAATTCCATCCCGATGACACCGTTGTTGATATTGGCGGCATTAAGATAGGCGGCAGTCATTTCCAGGTTATAAGCGGTCCTTGCTCTGTTGAATGTGAGGAGCAGATCTGCGAGATTGCACGTCGTGTTAAGGCGGCGGATTCCGGACTTCTTCGCGGCGGCGCTTTCAAGCCGAGAACTTCACCCTACGCTTTCCAGGGACTCAAGGCAGAGGGCATCGAGCTGCTTCTTGAGGCAAAGAAGAAAACGGGACTCCCGATTGTCACCGAGATCATGGACGCGGCACATCTTCCGCTTTTCGAGGATGTTGACGTTATCCAGGTCGGCGCAAGAAATATGCAGAACTTCGAGCTTTTAAAAGAGCTCGGTCACACAAAGAAGCCGATCCTCTTAAAGCGCGGTCTTGCCAACACTATTGAGGAATTTCTCATGAGTGCCGAATATATCATGGCAGGCGGCAACGAGAATGTTATCCTCTGTGAGCGCGGTATACGCACCTTTGAAACCGCGACGAGAAATACATTTGACGTTTCGGCGATTCCCGTACTCAAGCGTCTTTCGCATCTTCCCGTTGTTGCCGATCCCAGTCACGCGGGCGGTATCAGCTGGCTTGTTGAGCCTCTTGCACTCGCGGCAGTTGCGGCAGGTGCGGACGGTCTCATGATCGAGGTGCACAATAATCCTGCAAAGGCACTCTCCGACGGTAAGCAGTCACTCACTCCCGATGAGTTTTACGGTGTTATGCTGAAGATCAAGGCGGTCCTTGCGGCGATGGGCAAGAGCATCGGTTAAGGTTATAATAGAAAAGCTCCGCAGTTTTTGACTGCGGAGTAATTTTTTTATTCCCATTTGAACTGTGTCAGCTCCCCATCGGGACGAAGACCTTCAAAGTCACGCTGACGAAGCACCTCGTAAACTGAGATTGCGGCAGAGTTTGACAGGTTAAGCGAGCGGAGTGTATCACGCATGGGAATACGGATACAGCGCTCGGGATTGGCATATAACAGCTCCTCGGGAAGTCCCTTTGTTTCCTTGCCGAACATCAAAAAGACTTTTTTGGGGTATGTTATATCTGTATATGTATATTTCGCTTTGGTTGAAAAGCAGTAAAACTCTGCCTCGGGATTTTTAGCGAAAAAATCGTCAAGTCCGTCGTAATATGTGATGTCGAGCTTGTCCCAATAATCAAGCCCTGCGCGCTTTAATTTGCGGTCGTCAATCTCAAAGCCGAGCGGACGGACAAGGTGAAGTGCCGCTCCCGTTGCCGCACAGGTGCGAGCGATATTACCGGTGTTCTGCGGTATCTCAGGTTCAACTAAGACGATATTTATGTTTTTTTCTGTATTCATGATCTGTCTCCGAATTAAATTTTTACTTGCGGTTACAATAGTGTTATAGAAATTTTGAGGAGGATGGATATGCGTTCGTTCAGGCGTGACCGTGTTAATCTGCGTGATCAGCGGATCTCATATATCTTCATTCTGGCGCTTGCGTTTATATGTGCCGTCATGGGAATGATTATTACAAATCAGGAAAATTCCATTCACACAAGTGAGCTTGAAAACTGCCATGAATCGTTGACGCTCTGTGCCGATGCGCTCGATGAATGGATAGCTTCAGAGGATGATGAGGCGCGTTACGGCGCGGCGCTGCGCTTTAAAAATGCGCTTATGAATTTACCTGCCGAGGTTGAAACAGAACCGCTTCTTACGCTTGCAAACGAAATGAGCGAGGACGTGGATAAAGCGTCGTATGCCAGGGCACTTGCAGACACATTTGCGCTTCTTGCCTCAATTGATTACAAGGACGACACCGAGGCGCGCGAATTGATTGGGGCGACACTTGACTCTGTTAATTCTGAACTTGGGCTTGTCACGAATGAACCGGCATCACAGTCAGCACAGGTTGAAACGTCGATACCGCCTGAGGTCAGAGCGTATACACATACTGTTGTCAAGCAGTCGATACGGTCGTTTTTCGGAAAAAATGCAAGTACACTTGAGAGTGTGCTCTCGGACGGCGGTGACTTATGGCTCGTTGAAAACGATAATCTGCGTATGAGCTTTTGTGCGTATGATGGCAGTCTTGAGGAGTTTGTTTACATTCGTCTCGGCGATCATCCGAGCGAGAAGGTGAGCCGTGAAGAACAGCTTTCGCGTGTGTGCGATTTTTTCTCGGATATGCGGCGTACAACAGCGAGAGTGAGTGCAGAGCCTGTCGGGGAGATGTGTGGATTTTTGCTTGCCGAGGTTGCGGACGGCGAGGAGACATGGCAGGTATCTGTTGATTCATACGGCAGGATATGGAGTCTTATCAAAGTAAAAAGGTGATGAAAAAAGCTTCATCACCAAAATTACATATAACAGAGCGATTACGCACCAAGCTGGTTGAGCTTTACGGTATAGTTGCTCTTCTTTCTTGCAGCATTGTTCTTATGGAGAAGACCCTGAGCGACTGCCTGGTCGATCTTCTTGACTGCTGCCTTATAAGTTTCAGCGGCTGCAGCCTTATCACCGGAAGCGAGTGCTGCTTCATACTTCTTCATAGAAGTTTTGAGCGCGCTCTTGAGCATTTTATTCTGAAGAGTCTTAGCTTCGATAACCTTTACGCGCTTCTTTGCGGATTTAATGTTCGGCAAACTGTTCACCTCCTTCAAAATTCGTCTGCATTAGGCTTTGACTGTAACGGTTTTCGCCTGATGCAGCCGGGGCCCACTGCTGTATAAACAGCATTTCTCCGTATATGATACCACAAAACTTTCAAAATATCAAGGGTTTTTTGAAAATTTCTCAAAAAATTTAGAATTTGCGTCACAAATAATGACGTTATTTGTGAGTTTGCATATAAACGCACGTTCCCGTAAACTAACTTCAGCCGCTTTAGCGGCGTTTCTGCGCGAGAGAAGCAATGAAGCTACTGAGCCGCCGACGAAGCTGGCGGCGTAGAAACGGTTACGGTTAACAAAGCGAATCCGGAGCCGTAAGGCGGAGTTGAGCGCGAATCGAGCGCAGGCAA
>CAYSFT010000085.1:0-4966 GCA_964430755.1 uncultured Lachnospiraceae bacterium
CACCTTGACAAGTATTTCTGAAAAATGTGTCACCTATCATTGACAATTCAACATTATTTAGTTGAGTTTTTTTGAAAAACCCCTTGACAGATGCCGCGAAATATGGTATCATATATCTGTTGTTTAGGGGTATAGTTCAGTTGGTAGAACACCAGTCTCCAAAACTGGGTGTCGTGGGTTCGAGTCCTTCTGCCCCTGCCAAAAGCCTTCTCGGATTACGTTCGGGAAGGCTTTACTTTTTCACTCTTCACTTTTCACTTTTCACTGAATCCCTTCAAGAAGGCTTTTGGGAAGTAATAGGTAAGAGTGAATAGTGAAGAAGTAAGGTGCTTTTCGCAGAGACAAAAATATTTTTGTTGCGCTTCGCGCAAACGGAATTGTAGCTGAAGTATAATATAAAAAATTGAAGCAGCAAAATAACGCTGCCTCTTTTCGTTATATACCCCAAAGCTCGGTGCGGCTGGTTGAAACGGCACTGGCTCCGCTTGCAATGGCGTCCTCTATGTCACGCCTTGATTCGATAAGACCGCCTGCGATGATCGGGGTGTCGATTCTCTCGCGCAGTGACTTTATAACACGCGGTATTATGCCCGGCATTATTTCGATCATGTCGGCTTTTGAAGCTTTCAATGATTCAAGTGTTGTTGCGACCGAGTGTGAATCGACGATGAAAAAACGCTGTACGGTAAAGATTCCGTGCTCACGTGCTGTTTTGATGATGTTGGTGCGTGTGCTGATTATTCCGTCAACGCCCAGCTTTTTTAAGAAAACTATACCGCTTTCGTCTTTACCGATTCCAACGGCGAGGTCGATGTGCAGAAAATACTGTTTTCCAACGGCGTGTACTGCATCGAGCCTTTGTTTGATACTGTTAATGTCGGGAGATAAATCGAAGATGAGCCTTGGTGCGGTCGCTGTAATATTTGCGAAATCCTTTTCGGAGCGCAGTGCGGCAATAACGGTGTCTGTGTTAATCATATCAATCACTTTCCTGTGTTGCGATAATGTTGCTTCCGTATACATCTTCAATTATAACATCTCCTATGTGAATTGGCAAGTGTGCAACCGAATTATTTATAATTTTGATACAATCAAACATCTTTTCTTTCGGTATCGGTTTACTCGTTTTAACTGCAACGAGACTTCCGTCATCACATTTCACCGTGGATGTTACTGTTCGCATCGGCGCGGTACATTCTGTTATGGCATATTCCTTGCCGCGAGGGCAGGTGTTGCCGGTAACTGCTGTGACATTCTTTTCATCGAGTGTAACCTCAAGCGTGCATCCGAGAGGGCAGACGATACAGGTGAGCGTTCGTTTCATTATGCTTCCTCCAATACGAATTTGAGTGCTTTTGCGTCTGCGAAAACCTCGCTTTTCAGCTTTACGGCTTCCATTTCACCGGGAGCCGTTTTTTGTTTCTTCTTTGAAAAGACGAGCTTCTCGCCGTCGTAAACATTTATTTTTACGTTACGGTAAACATCCGCAACACGGAAATATACGGTGATATCCTTTGCTTCGGTTATGCGCTGTGGGACGGTATAGCGGATTTTTCCGTCGGTCGATATCGGGATGTTGACACCGCTATTTCTTTTACCCATGATATAGTCCGCCGCGCTTTTGCCTGCAATTTCGGCTTCGTCCGATACGTAGTCAACGAGGTCGTGTACGTGCAGGACGTTTCCGCAGGCGAAGATACCGTCGACTGTGGTTTCTCTGTTCTGGTCAACCGCCGCACCGCCTGTTACGTTTGAAAGGATAGCATCGGTACATTTCGTAAGCTCGTTTTCGGGGATGAGTCCGCAGGAAAGCAACAGTGTGTCGCAGGGGATATATTCACGCGTTTCGGCGATCGGACGGCGGTTTTCGTCAACCTTTGCGATGGTTACGCCCGTCAGACGTTCCTTGCCGTGAATTTCAACGACTGTGTGCGAGAGCTTCAGGGGAATATTAAAATCGTTTAGGCACTGCTCAATGTTTCTTGCAAGTCCGCCCGAATACGGCATAAGCTCGCATACTGCCGCTACCTTTGCGCCCTCGAGCGTCATACGCCTTGCCATGATGAGTCCGATATCGCCTGAGCCGAGTATGACGACGTTTTTACCGGGCATATAACCCTTCATGTTAACGAGCTTTTGTGCCGTTCCTGCGCTGAATATACCTGCCGGACGTGTACCTGCGATGTTGAGTGCGCCCTTTGCACGCTCGCGGCAGCCCATTGCGAGGATGATCGCCTTTGCATCTATCTGAAAGATTCCATCCTCGGGATTGGTTGCGGTGATACGCTTTTCAGGAGTTATATCAAGTACCATTGTGTTGAGCTTAAATGGGATGCCAAGCTCGCGCACCTTTTTTTCGTATCTGTAAGCGTATTCGGGGCCTGTCAGCTCCTCGCCGAATTTGTGCAGACCGAAGCCGTTATGTATACATTGGCGAAGTATTCCGCCGAGGCTGTCGTCACGCTCGAGGATGAGTATATCGCGTATACCGCTTTCATATGCCGCGACTGCCGCACTCATTCCTGCAGGACCGCCGCCGATTATTACAAGTTCTGTCATTGTTTAGCCTCCTTGGTTTTACTGAGTGCCACGTTTGAATCGCCACCGAATTTAGTAACGCTTTCGTAGGGAATGTCAAGCTCACGTGAAAGCAGTTCGATTATATAAGGACTGCAGAAGCCGCCCTGACAGCGTCCCATCTGTGCACGTGTGCGGCGTTTTACACCGTCAAGATCGGTTGCACGCGGATTGGTTCTTATAGCATCAAGTATCTCGCCCTCGGTGACACCCTCACAGCGGCAAACGATTCTGCCGTATGCCGGATTTTCCTTTATCATGCGGTTCTTTTCGTCGATATCTGCCTCACGGAAGGCGTGCATCGGACGGCGTGTGCGGATGTAATTTTCTTTCTTTTCGAGCTTGAGACCATCGTTTTCGAGAAGCTCACGGATATACTCGGCGATTGCCGGAGATGCCGAAAGTCCCGGTGATTCGATGCCTGCCGCATTGATGAAATGCTCTCTCGGACGGTTTATGATGAAATCGCCTGTGTCACCGACTGCGCGAAGTCCGCAGAATGAGGTGATCGTTTTACCTCGCGGAATATTTTTGGTGGTTTTTGCCGCTATGTCAAAAATCGAGGTGAAGAACTCGGGCGTTGTTGATTTGTCGTCCTTATCGGTCGTGTCAACTGCGCTCGGGCCGAGAAGCAGGTTATTGTCAACTGTGGGCGAAACGAGTATGCCCTTGCCCATTTTACTCGGTGTCATGAATATTGTATGAGAAACGGTATTTCCGCATTCTTTATCGAGCACGAGATATTCGCCGCGGCGTGGATGCACTGTGAACGAGTCATCGCCGATCATGCGTGCGATTACATCCGAATATACGCCTGCCGCGTTTACGATATAGCGCGACTGTACACTCTCACTGTCGGATTCGATCTCGTAATAATCTTCGTGTGCTGTGATATTTTTAACCTCGAAGCTGCATCTTAACTCGGCACCGTTGTCCATAGCGTTACCGATTGCCGCCACGGTTAATTCATACGGGCAGACTATTGCGCCGCTCGGAGCATAAAGTGCGCACTTGACACCGTCTGCGATGTTCGGCTCGAGAGCAATGAGACGGTCACGCTCGATTATTTCGAGTCCATCGACTCCGTTAGTTTTACCGCGCCATAGAAGTTCTTCAAGTGCGGCTCTGTCCTCCTCATTAAAACCGACGACAAGTGAGCCGTTGCGTCTGTATTTTACGCCGAGGTCACGTGTCACGTCCTCCATCATTTTTGAGCCTTTTACGTTGAGCTTTGCTTTGAGCGAGCCCTCCTTGGCGTCGAAGCCTGCGTGCACTATAGCGGAATTTGCCTTGGTTGCGCCCATTGCAACATCGTGTTCCTTTTCAAGTATGCAAATCTTTAATTTGTACGCCGAAAGCTCCCTTGCGATCATCGCGCCGACAACTCCTGCGCCGATTACGGCAACGTCATACATAATAATATCTCCTTTCAAATAAAAACAAAAAAAGACGCACAAAACAAAGGCGTTCGTCTACGCCAATGCTTTGATACGTCTCCAAATCTCTGTATCGTTTACATTGTAACACGTTTTTCTTTATTTGTCAATAGTTTTTCGCGGTACTTGACTTATTTTTTGCTTTGTATTATAATAATTATATGTTGAAATCAGGAATGGTGATTGTTATGAAGAATTACAAGGATATACTGCGAGGCTGTACGCTTTTTCGCGATATTTCGGATGAGGAGCTTGTGCCGATGCTCGGCTGTCTCGGCGCTGACGTCAGAGGGTATAAGCGCGGTGACGTGATATTTTCCGAGGGCGATACGGCGAAGTCGCTCGGTATCGTTTTATCGGGGGAGGTGCAGATTGAGCAGGTGGATTATTACGGTAACCGTGACATCGTCGGAAGCGTCGGTGCCGGCGGCATATTCGGCGAGACGTTTGCCTGTGCCAAGGTTGATTCTCTGCCGGTTGACATTGTGTGCGTTGCGGACTGCGAGATCATGCTGGTCGGAGTTGGCAGGATAACAAAATCGTGTGCCAATGCCTGCTCGTTTCACAGTCAGGTGATATACAATCTCATGCAGATGGTTGCCGAGAAAAACCTGATGCTTCACAAGAAAATTGAGATAATTTCAAAGCGTACAACCAGGGAAAAGCTGATGACGTACCTGCTTTATGAGGCAAAGCGTGCAGGAAGCGATACATTTGAGATACCGTATGACCGTCAATCGCTCGCCGATTATCTTGACGTTGACAGAAGCGGACTTTCCGTTGAAATCGGTAAGCTGCGTGCCGAGGGTGTTATCGAAGCTGACAAGAAGCACTTTACCATTTTGAATGCAGAGTAAAAAAGTAAAATCGACAAGAATCTTGCGAAACTTGTCGATTTTTGGTGGACCATCAGGGACTCGAACCCCGGACCGACCGGTTATGAGCCGGTTGCT
>CAYSFT010000086.1:0-4911 GCA_964430755.1 uncultured Lachnospiraceae bacterium
GTACTCTTCTTTCCATCTCTTGTTGTTCAATTTTCAAAGACCATTGTTCGCTGCCTTTTTCGGGACAGCTTTAATAGTATATCACACCCATTCCAATTTGTCAAGGGGTTTTTGAAAAAAAGTTTAAAATTTTTTCAGAAGTTTTTTCGCCTCCAATATTGGCATTGACAAGTATTTAACTATATGATATAATATATATTGTTTGCTCCGGCAAGCAAAATACGCGGAACATTTTCGCAGAAAGGAGTATATAATAAATGAAGGAAACCATCATCCCAAAGATCGCCGACCTCTATGACACCTCGCACACAATCGCCGCCGACTTGTTTCGTCCTGACGCTTATCCGTGGGAGCTGCTCGACTCGATCAAGGATCACATCATCACCCTCGCAAAGACTCTCGATCCCGATATATACGAGAACCGCGGCAACGACGTCTACATAGCACGCGACGCGAAGATTGCACCGACCGCCTCAATTAACGGCCCGTGTATCATTGATTCAGGCGCGGAGATACGTCACTGCGCGTACATCAGAGGAAGCGCGATCATCGGCAAAGATGCCGTCGTTGGAAATTCCTGCGAGTTAAAGAACTGCATACTGTTCGACTCTGTTCAGGTGCCCCACTTCAACTACGTCGGAGACTCCATCCTCGGCTACAAATCGCACATGGGTGCAGGCGCGGTGACGTCTAATGTCAAAAGCGACAAGACGCATGTAGCCGTCAAATCATGCAGCGAAGTGCTCGACACCGGACGCAAAAAGTTCGGCGCGATGCTCGGCGATTTCGTTGAGGTCGGATGCAACAGCGTTCTTTGTCCCGGTACTATCGTCGGGCGAAACTCAAACATCTATCCTCTGTCACGTGTTCGCGGCGTGATACCCCCTGACTCCATCTACAAGGCTCACGACAACATCGCAGACAAGTATTAACTATTGAAAGGAAGAAACAAACATGGGAAGACTTTTTGGAACCGACGGCGCACGCGGTGTCGCCAACTCGGAGCTGACCTGTGAGCGTGCAATGCAGATAGGCCGTGCCGCAGCAGAGGTGCTCTCAAGCGGCAAGCGTTACCTGCCAACTGTTCTCGTCGGTATGGACACAAGAATTTCCTCGGAGATGTTAGCCTCCGCGCTGACTGCAGGACTTTGCTCGGTTGGCGCTGATGTTATCGACCTCGGCGTTGTCCCGACTCCTGCCGTTGCGTACCTCGTCGGCAAGTACAAGGCTCACGCAGGTATCATGATCTCCGCTTCGCACAATCCCTTTGAGTACAACGGAATCAAGATCTTCAACGAAGATGGTTACAAGCTCGAAGATCAGCTTGAAGAGCGTATCGAATCAATTGTACTCGATAACAATCCCGAACCGAAGCTCGCAGTCGGCGAAAACATCGGACGTGTCACTCGCTGTACAAGTGCAGTCAAGGACTATATCGACCACCTTGTAAGCTCTGTACACTGCTCGCTCGAAGGCATGAATATCGCAGTTGACTGTGCAAACGGTTCTGCAAGCCGTACAGCTGAACAGCTTTTCACCCGTCTCGGCGCAAATGCAACCATTCTCTCAAACAGTCCCGACGGCGTAAACATCAACGAGAACTGCGGTTCAACTCATCTTGACGCACTTCGCGCATATGTAACCGAGCACGGACTTGATGCAGGTATCGCTTACGACGGTGACGCTGACCGTTGCCTTTGCATTGACAACGAGGGAAATGACGTTGACGGCGACATGATCATGGCAATTCTCGCGCTTGATATGAAGGTTCGCGGTAAGCTCACGAAGAACACCGTTGTCGGCACGATAATGACCAACTTCGGCTTCTCAAAATTCTGTTCGGACAACGAGCTTCGTTTCGTTGCAACCAAGGTCGGTGACCGTTACGTGCTTGAGGAAATGTTACTCGAGGATTACACCCTCGGCGGCGAACAGTCGGGACACATCATCTTCCGTGACTATGCAACCACGGGCGACGGTCAGCTTACGTCAATTCAGCTTCTTTCGCAGTTGAAGCGTACAGGCGCAAAGCTTTCGGATGCGGCAAAGGCAATGACACGTTATCCGCAGTTCATCGTAAACATCCGTGTTTCCCCGGAAGCAAAGCTCGCGTTCTATACCGATCACAAGGTGAAAAAGATACTCGATGAGGCGAAAAAGACTATCGGCGACGGCGGCAGAATCGTTACAAGACCGTCCGGAACAGAGCCACTCATCCGTATCATGACCGAGGGCGAGGATTCAGCTCTTGCGAAAACGGTTGCCGAGGAGACTGCAGAGCGTATAAAGAAGCAGCTCGAAAGCTATAATTAATATTGCAGATGTTCAAAGCGCCGGGACCGATTTCGCTTTTAGCCTTCCCCTGGGGGAAGGTGGTTTTCGCATATTCGGCGAAAACCGGATGAGGGCAGATGCAGCTAAAAATTATTTCAGTTGACATAATCAGCCCCATGGAAATCGGTTGACGAGGAGAAAAATGATCGAAATATTCGGCGGGAATTTTTCCGGCGGAAGCGGACAAAGCGACCGTCGTAAGTCCTGGTACAAAAACCGTGGGTAACTGCGGCAGACAGAAGCCAGGATAAAACAAACAATCGGCAAAATGTCGTATGGGCAGTGCGTCCATCCGGCGTGCTGCCATTCACATATACGGCATTTCCGAGGCTACATAAACGAAAAAGGAGAACACGTATATGTGTGGTATCATAGGATATATAGGAAAAGAAAACAGCATAAAGCATCTCATAGAGGGACTTCGCGCCCTCGAATACCGCGGTTATGACTCGGCGGGAATCGCTTACTTCGACGAAAAGAGCAGTCTCAATTCCGTCAAAGCAGCAGGCAGACTCGCAAACGTCGAAGCAAAGCTTTCGGATACGCCGGAGTCACACTGCGGCATCGGTCACACACGTTGGGCAACTCACGGTGCGCCGAGTGACGTCAACTCGCATCCGCACGGAACGGCAAGTGTTCGTATCGTGCACAACGGTATCGTCGAAAATTACGCCGCTATCCGCGAGGAGCTGACTGCGCTCGGGTACACATTCGAGAGCGACACGGACACCGAGGTTGCGGCAAAGCTGCTTGACTATTATTATAAGGTAGAAAAGCTGACAGCACACGCCGCAATCGAGCGTATGACCTCGCGTCTTGTCGGCTCGTGGGCACTTGGCATACTTTTCGCAGATACTCCCGACGTGATATGGTGCGCAAGAAAGGGTTCACCGCTTATCATCGGCATCGGTGAGGGCGGAAACTTCGTTGCATCCGACATCACGGCAATACTGCGAAGCACACGCAAGTATTATCAGCTCGACGAGGGCGAGATCGCCAAGGTGACACGTGACACTGTAACAGTATGGCAAGGCGGAAATGAAGTTAAAAAGCCGCTTTTAACTGCAGACTGGGACATCGAAGCTGCCGAGCGCGGTGGTTTTGCCCACTTCATGATCAAGGAGATCAATGAAGAACCGTCCGCAGTTCGCACAACACTCGGCTGCCGCATCAAAAACGGTCTGCCGGACTTCACGGGCGACAATTTTGACGTGGAAATCTTCAAGAATGTGTCACGGGTACACATCGTCGCCTGCGGTACGGCGATGCACGCTGGACTTATCGCAAAAGGAGCATTTGCCTCGCTTGCGAAGTTACCGTGCGAGGTCGAGATCGCATCCGAGTTCCGTTATAACGATCCGCTCATCGGAAAAGGCGACCTCGTAATCATCATCTCGCAGTCTGGCGAAACCGCGGATTCACTTGCAGCGCTCCGTCTTTCAAAGCAAAAGGGCGCATCGACGCTCGCAGTAGTCAACGTCATCGGCTCGTCAATTGCAAGAGAAGCAGACAGCGTCATTTACACGATGGCAGGCCCCGAAATTGCAGTCGCAAGCACCAAGGCATATTCGGTGCAGACGGCACTTATGTATCTGCTTGTCATCGGTGCGGCAATGTCACGCGGCAAGCTTGACAAAGACAGCGCAAAAGAGATCGTCACAAAGCTTTATGAGCGTGCACCCGAAGCCGTTGCCGAGATGATCGCGAGGGAAGATGAAATACGTGAACACTGCCGGTGGATCGCCAAGGCAGAGGACCTCTTTTTCATCGGACGCGGCATGGATTATCACCTTGCCTGCGAGGGCTCGCTGAAATTAAAGGAGATATCGTATATCCACAGCGAAGCATACGCGGCAGGCGAGCTGAAGCACGGCACGATCTCGCTCATCACGGACGGCGTACCGATCATCGCACTGTGTACAGTACCGTCACTATATGAGAAGATGGTGTCAAACATCCGTGAAACAACGGCACGCGGCGCAAAAACACTCATCATCTGTTCGGATGATGCCGAAGTTGCAGAGGGTACAGCAGATCACGTGATACGTCTGCCGAAAATCGCACCTGAGCTTGCGTTTTTGCCTGCAGTAACGGTATTGCAGTTGATTGCATATCATGTTGCGGCGGCACGCGGATGTGACATAGACAAACCGCGAAACCTCGCAAAATCGGTCACAGTTGAATAAACACAACGCCGTCGACGAAAGTTGGCGGCGTTTCCACATCAACTAACTTCAGGCGCGAAGCGGCGTTACAGCAGCGAAAGAAACAATGAAGCCACAGAGCCGCCGACGAAGCTGGCGGCGGACAAACGGTTACCGCTAACAAAGCGAATCCGGAGCCGCAGGCGGAGTTGAGCGCGAATCGAGTGCGGCAAAGGAAAGGGGGAGAGCTCGAGAGGGGTGGAAACCTTCGCGCCAGCGTTGGTGTCCATCCCTCTCGAATGATACGATGTTCGAAGCGGTGCGCTTCGGGGAATTGCTTTCTTTCGCCTTTTGTGCGCAAAAGTAACTTTTATCCTCGGAATATAAAGATATATTAAATCTCTTTGTATTGCGCTTCGAATTTCGCGTAACT
>CAYSFT010000087.1:0-4885 GCA_964430755.1 uncultured Lachnospiraceae bacterium
AGGAAGCCGGGAGGAGTCCGAGTGCACTCGCCGAAGGCGATGTGCTGTGGGGCAACCTGCGCCAGCTGGTGTCCCATCCTCCTCGAGTTACGCGAAAATCGAAGCGCAATACAAAGAGATTTAATATATCTTTATATTTCGGGGATAAAAGTTACTTTTACACCCAAAAGGTGAAAGAAAGCATTTCCCCGAAGCGCACTGCTTCGAACATCGTATCATCCGAAGGGGACGACAACCATGCTGGCGCAAAGTTTTTCGTCCCCCTCGGGCTCCCCCTCTTTCCTTTGCCTGCGCTCGATTCGCGCTCAACTCCGCCTGACGGCTCCGGATTCGCTTTGTTTGCTGTAAGTGCTCGTCCGCCGCCAACTACGTCGGCGGCTCAGTGGCTTCATTGTTTCTTCGGCGCGGAGACGCCGCTCTGCGGCTGAAGTTAGTTTTGGCGGCAAGAACGCTGTAAAATTTCATTCGCTATACTAACTATTCGTTAGTTTTGCGAACACTTCACATCAAAAGTTACTTAATTGTAAAAATAAAAATTTTTGCTTGAAATATCACGCCATTTGCGATATAATAATTAGGTGCCTAACTTTAAAATAGTTAGAAAACTAACATTTATAAAAAAGGAGTGTTAAGCTTTGATAAAACGGCTTGCCGCTTGTGTTCGCGAATATAAGCTGCCAACAATACTGACGCTTATTTTCATTGTCGGCGAAGCGATAATTGAAACTTATATACCGTTTATCACCGTCGATCTTGTTAACAGCATCAAGGACGGTGCAACTATGGACGAAATCATAAAAACGGGCATCCTGCTTGTTATTATGGCGATAATTTCACTTTCCTGCGGCGGTATAGCGGGATTCACCTGCGCAAAGGCTTCGGCAGGCTTTGCCAAGAACCTGCGTCACGATATCTTCAGACGTATCCAGACCTATTCCTTTGAAAACGTCGATAAGTTCTCATCAACCTCTCTCGTTACTCGTATGACCACCGATGTCACAAACGTACAGATGTCGTTTATGATGCTTATACGCACGGCAATCAGAAGTCCGCTTATGTTCATTTTCTCGATCATTATGGCGTACAGAATGGGCGGCGCACTCGCAACAACCTTTGTCGTTATTGTACCGTTCCTCATCTGCGGTCTGTTTTTCGTCAGCCGTAAGGCGATGCCTGCTTTCAGACGCGTTTTCAAAAAATATGACCGTCTTAATGAGTCTATCGAAGAAAATGTACGCGCAATGAGAGTTGTCAAGGGCTTCTCCCGTGAGGAACACGAAAAAGAAAAGTTCTTCGATGCAGCAGACGATATCCGCCGTGACTTCACAAAGGCGGAACGCATCGTCGCGCTGAACGGCCCTATCATGCAGGTCTGTCTCTATTTCAATATGATCTTCGTTCTGATCGTCGGCTCAAGGATGGCAATCATAGATAAGTCAATCTATGTCGGCGAGATCTCGGCTATGCTCACTTACGGTATGCAGATACTTATGTCACTCATGATGCTCTCAATGATCTATGTTATGATAACAATGTCTGCGGAATCCATCAAGCGTATCTGTGAGGTGCTTGATGAAGTACCTGCGCTGAGAAGTCCCGAAAATGCGCTGACAACCGTTAGCGACGGTTCGATCGACTTCAGTGATGTAAGCTTTAAATATTCGGCGAAGGCTGAAAAATATGCGCTTTCCGATATTGATCTTCATATTGAATCCGGTATGACCGTCGGTATCCTCGGCGGTACGGGCTCAAGTAAATCAACGCTGGTGCAGCTCATTGCACGCCTATATGATGTAACTGAAGGCTCTGTCAAGGTCGGCGGCGTGGACGTCCGAGAATATGATCTTGATACCCTGCGCGGCGAGGTTGCAATGGTGCTTCAGAAGAATCTTCTTTTCTCGGGCACGATAAGCGAAAACCTGCGTTGGGGCAACAAGGATGCAACCGATGAGGAGCTTGCCGAAGCCTGCCGTCTTGCACAGGCGGATGAATTTATACGCTCGTTCCCGGGCGGTTACGAAACCAAGATCGAACAGGGCGGAACAAACGTCTCGGGCGGACAGAAGCAGCGTCTTTGCATTGCACGTGCACTGCTTAAAAAGCCGAAAATACTTATCCTCGACGATTCAACCAGTGCCGTTGACACAAAAACGGATATGCTCATTCGCGAGGGCTTCAAGAATTACATTCCCGAAACAACAAAAATAATCATCGCCCAACGAGTTGCATCGGTTCAGGATGCGGATATGATAATCGTTATGGAAAACGGAAAGATCGCGGCAAAGGGTACTCATAATGAGTTACTTGAAATAAGCGATATTTACCGTGAGGTTTACACACAGCAGACCAAGGGAGGTGAGGAGAATGAGTAAAGCTCAGAACCCCATGAAGCCGCCGAAGCGCAAGCTCGATTTCAAGGTGCTCGGACGTGTTATCAAGCTTCTTTTCGAATCCTACCCGAAGCTCATGCCGCTGACCATCGGATGTATACTTTTCGGTGCCGTTGTTTCGGCAATACCCTCTCTTTTCATGCAAAGAGTACTCGAAGCAATAGAGAAATGGTTCGCCGATCCGAACGGTCAGACCGCCTGGGAATCAGCGAAAGCTGAAATATTGCCAATGGTGCTTGTTCTCCTTGGAATATATCTTCTCTCGCTAACGGCTATCACAACCTATAACCAATTAATGGCATATATCACACAGGGCTTTCTCTCAAAAATGCGTATCAAGATGTTTAACGGAATGCAGAATCTTCCGATAAAATATTTTGACACCAACAAGCACGGCGACATCATGAGCCATTATACAAACGATATTGACACCCTCCGTCAGCTCGTTTCGCAATCACTTCCGACAATGCTGCAGGCACTTGTCATCGTTACCGTTGTCTTTTGCATCATGCTCTGGTACAGTATTCCGCTGACACTGGTCGTACTCCTCGGAGTTGCGGCAATGCTCTTTGTTTCAAAGAAGATCGGCGGTGGCTCGGCGAAGTATTTCATTCGTCAGCAGCAGGCAATCGGTAAAACAGAGGGCTTCGTTCAGGAAATGATGAACGGTCAGAAGGTCATCAAGGTCTTCTGTCATGAGGACGAAAGCAACGCCGATTTCGATAAAATAAATAACGCACTGTATGAGGACAGTTACCGTGCACACGCATATGCGAACACAATGGGACCGATCATCATGAACATTGGTAATACACTTTACGTTCTGATCGCAACCGTCGGCGCATTGCTGCTTTTGTCCGATATACCGAATTTCAGCATTTCGGGAATGGGCTTCAGCATCAGTATCATCGTTCCGTTCCTTAATATGACCAAGCAGTTTACGGGTAACATCAACCAGGTTTCCCAACAGTTCAACTCCATTGCAATGGCAGGCGCCGGTGCAAGGCGTATATTCGATCTGATGGATGAAATCCCCGAGGTTGACGACGGATATGTAACCCTTGTCAACGCAAAAATCGACGCTGACGGCAACATCACCGAAACAACCGAGCGCACCGGAAAATGGGCATGGCGTCATCCTCACGGCGACGGTACAATAACATACACCGAGCTTCGCGGCGACGTAAGGCTTACCGAGGTGGACTTCGGTTACGAGGAAGGCAAAACCGTACTTCACGACGTTTCCGTGTACGCCGAACCGGGACAAAAGGTGGCGTTTGTCGGCGCAACGGGTGCAGGTAAGACAACCATCACAAACCTCATCAACCGTTTTTACGATATCGCGGACGGTAAAATCCGTTACGACGGTATAAACATCAACAAGATAAAGAAATCCGATCTTCGCCGTTCACTCGGTATCGTTCTGCAGGAAACCAACCTTTTCACCGGAACGGTTATGGATAATATCAGATACGGACGTCTCGACGCGACGGACGAGGAATGTATCGCGGCGGCAAAGCTTGCAGGTGCGGACGACTTCATAACACGTCTGCCGAGCGGATACGCAACACAGCTGACAAACAACGGCGCAAACCTCTCACAGGGACAGCGTCAGCTCATCGCAATTGCACGTGCGGCAGTTGCAGATCCGCCCGTAATGATACTCGACGAAGCAACCTCATCAATCGACACACGTACCGAGGCGATAGTACAGCGCGGTATGGATAAGCTGATGGAGGGACGCACGGTGTTCGTCATCGCGCACAGACTTTCAACCGTCATGGATTCGGACGTTATCATGGTGCTCGATCACGGACGCATCATCGAGCGCGGAAATCATGACAAGCTGATCGAGGAAAAAGGAACATACTATCAGCTTTACACCGGCGCATTTGAGCTTGAATAATTTAACATTTGGCTCGGGTTTGATTCCCGGGCCTTTTGTTGTATACCGAAAGCCACCGACTAATTAGCCGATGGTCATGATTGTAGTACTGCAAGAGTTACTTAAAGCCTTCTCCAGTGGGAGAAGGTGGCATCCGCGCAAGCGGATGACGGATGAGGTGTAAAAGGTTGCTTCGCAAAAGCCCTCATCAGTCACGCAGTAAGCGTGACAGCGTTCCCCAACAAACGCAGACGTTTGTGAAGGAAGCCTTTGGGTGACATTGAGCAGCAAGACAAAATAATGACTGTATTTCGAAAAATCCCCCTTTTATTTCATTTCGCAACGCAAAGTTGCTCAAAGCCTCTCACTCTGGGAGAGAGGTGCAAAAGATTGCTTCGCAACTTTACGGAGAGGGTGCCTTCTCCCGGGGGAAAAGGTGAAAAAGATTGCTTCGCAACTTTACGGATGAGGGCGCCTTCGCCTTGAGGTAAGAGGTGTAAAAGATTGTTCGTAGCTTTGCCTAAGGGAGAGTGCGGCTCAGAAATGTGGATATTCAAAATGCTGTGCCCGCAGGCTCCTTCCGTCACGCTTCGCGTGCCACCTCCCTCTC
>CAYSFT010000088.1:0-4881 GCA_964430755.1 uncultured Lachnospiraceae bacterium
AACGCAAAGAGCGACAGCATCGAAACTTACGCTGTACGTATGCTTAACGGTGATGCGGCATCGAATGCTAAGCTGAGAGCAGTATACGTTGATATGCTCAACTACGGTGCGGCGGCACAGGAACAGTTTGATTACGACGTTGAAAACCTCGCAAACCGTAACCTCACCGAGACACACAAAGCTTGGGCAACCACATCCGTTGAAACAGCAGACAACAGAGTCAAGGGTACAGGTTACGCAGGAAGTACACTCACCCTTGCAGGTGAAATTCAGCTTGACCTCGTATTCACAAACACCGCAGTTGGCAAGGATTACAGCACACTCTATGCGATAGCAACCTACACCGACCATTACGGTCATGCAAAGGAAGTACGCATCGAGGGAACTGACTTCATCAAGTACGGTTCGACAATGTGTCAGGTATCCGTAACAGGCATGGCAGTTGCAGACTTCAGAAGCGTTGTAAGCTGCACGGTTTACAATGCAGATGGTGTTGCAGTTGCAAATGCGGCAGATAGCGTTGAATCTTACGCAAACCGTAACGCGGCTTCGCTTGGCGCAACTGTTGATACCATCGTTAAGTTCGGCGAATCGAGCTATAATTACTTCCATTGATATTTCGCTAATATCTAATTACATCCTCACCCATATCGGGTGGGGATATTTTTTGTGGTATTTACTGTGAATTTACGATTTTCAGACATTTTTTCGTAAATGTGTCTGAATCTAAAATTGACATACCATATAATTTGCGATATAATTAATATAGATATTTGTTTCTTTTGGATAAGTAAGCGCGAACAGATATCTATCATTATATTTTATTCAAGGAGAGGAACACTATGAAACTAAAGCGCATTCTATCTATGCTGTTGGCGACGTTAATGGTTCTTACAGGACTGCCGATCACAGCTATGGCAAGTTCTTCGGACGCAGTTTCCGAGGAGAGCCTGAATCTGCTCGAGGACATAGTCTGGACGGCAAACGGTGAAACACTCATCGAAGCTGTACCGACTAATTTTAAAGCAATTGCAGGCGAGGGCAATACCGAGTTTACCTATCTACACGTAGAGGGTGCACACGGTAACGGTACCAAATACGTAACTACCGGCGAGCACGCGCTTTACACAACCGGAAGCTACACCATTTCGTTCTGGTACAGACGTGATCCGTATGTGAATTTTGACGCATACTATAACGTCAGTGATCCGTCAACACCTTTGACAACGCCGATCTATAACTCTTGCTTGAGAGTTATATTCGGTCAGAGCAGCCCCCACTCAACGATAGAAGTAACATCGTCGACATATGGCTCTATTCGTTTTCCTATGACAGAGGAATGGCAGAAATATGAGCTTACGTTCACTCCCAAAACCGAGATAGCTTTAGATTATCTTGAGCTCCGCCGCTTCTGGAACAAGCAGGACAGCGTCGGCTTTGATGTTGCTAATATTTCGCTTATTGATAACGCTACAGGCGAAGAGCTTTTGCCGGAATCGACCACCGCTTGGATCCAAACAACTGACAGCACCGGCACCACAACAAGCTCGATTTGTTACATGACCGAATCCGCACATTGCACCGCAGCGGCACCGTCCGAGGGTGATAATGTCGTTACGGGAACCTTCGATGAGATCACACTTCCTGCCGGATATTATGAATTTAGTGCAGATATCCGCACAAATCTGCTTGATATGTCCGATATGCTGGCTCCTGTTTATCTCACCGGTGATATTGATATCGCTATCGCCGGAAAGAATCAGATGTTTGCAACCTCAAACCGTTGGGATAATGTTTCGTTTGCGTTCGCACTTTCGGAGGAAACCGAAATTTCCGAGGTGGTGTTCACGCTTGACGAGGCACTTCCGCTCGAGTTTGACAATGTTTCGCTCGTTTCGGTTGAGCCTCCCTACGCCATTGCCGACACTACCGTTTGGAAATACCTTGACGACGGTACGGACCCTGCAGGTGCAGACAACACGCTGACAGGTGATGCACGTCTCACATGGACTGCTCTCGACTACGATGACAGTGCATGGAAGGCTGCGGCCGGCCCGTTCGGCTCGAAGAAGGGTTCTGCTGAGGTTGCGAGCGGTTACACAGCAAAGACTATCCTTGCAGGTAACGACGGCGTTAACAACCATATGGCATACTTCTTCCGCACCGAGCTCTTTATTGATTCGGTTGAGGAGGTTGCAAGCCTTGACGGACGTTTCTTGTATGACGACTCGGCAATCGTATATATCAACGGTACACCGATCATTAAGGGCGGCGCAAACACCGATTATACATATAATCTTGAATACTGCGGCTCGTCAACCGCTCCCATCGGTACATCCACGTTCAGTATCACTGACACAAGTATGCTCGTTGACGGCGTTAATATAATCGCTGTTGAGCTGCATCAGGACAGCATAGCAAGCTCTGACAGCTGGTTTGATATGCCGCAGCTTACGGTAGTCAAGAATATCACCGGTCACAGCAATATCGTTGTAAACGTCGGTGGCGACTATTCGCAGATGAACTTCACATGGCACGTTAACGATGCAACTCCCGGTACGCTTTATATCGCAAAGACCGCAGATCTCGTTGACGGTGAAATGCCCGAGAATGCAACCAAGTTCGCATCAAAGTCTGCAACTGCTGCGGTCAACGGGCGCGACTACTATAACAAGGTTACCGCAACGGGACTTGAGGAGAATACATCATATTCTTATCAGATCGTTACGGGTAATGTAAAATCCGAGATTTACAGCTTTACCACCGGCTCGATTACGGGAAGCTTCTCGTTCGCAGTTGCAGGTGACCCGCAGCTCGGCGGTGCACGCGGCATTACTGCTGACAAGGCAGGCTGGGCTAACACACTTGCTCAGGTTGATGAAAGCGAGGAGCTTGAGGGAACAAACTTCATGCTTGTCCTCGGTGACCATGTACAGTCGGCAGGTACAGAATCGTTCTACGATGCTTACCTTGAGCATGACGTGCTTCGCACCCTTCCGACAGCAGACGTTATCGGTAACCACGATAGTGACAATTCTGCTTGGCTTGACAGATATTCAGTATTTGATGAACACTTCAATCTTCCGAGTCAGGAGGAAGGCGATACCTGTTGTGCTTCTGATGGCGGCGGCGACTCTTGGTTCGTTTACAACAATGTTCTGTTTATGAACCTTAACACGAATCACTCCTGCACTGCCGATCACAAAGCGTTTATGGAAGAGGTTATCGCCGCAAATCCGTCCGTTTCGTGGAAGGTCGTAACATTCCATCATTCTGTTTACAGTACAGGTCTCCATGCTGAGTATGACGATGTTCTTTCGCTTCGCGAGAGAATAGTTCCCGTGCTCACTGAGCTTGACATCGACGTCGTTCTCATGGGACATGACCACACATACACTCGTACATACATGATGGATGGCTTAACTCCTATGACTGACACCTCTATCTATGATGATGAGAGCTATTCGTCAATCACCGATCCCGAGGGTATTCTTTATATAACACTGAACTCCTCGTCGGGAAGCGGCTTCTATAACCTTAAAGAAACCGAATATCCCTATATTGCGGTTCGTAATCAGGAAAGAGTTCCTAATATTTCCAAGGCAACCGTAACCGACACAAGCTTCGAGATCACCACATACCGCACAACCGATATGAGTGTTGTTGACACCTTCACCATCTATCGTAGTGAAGCGCTCGTTGACTCAGAGGTTGTAAATGTTGAGGCGCTTATAAGCTTTATTGGTGAGCTGTCAAACGACAGTGCAGCTAAAGCTGCGGCGGCGCGTGCGGCTTACGATGCTCTCGATGACAGCAAAAAGGCGCTTGTAACCAATTATGATGTTCTTCTTGCGGCTGAAGCGATACTTGAGAAATCTTATGATCCCTCCGAGCTTATCACATCGGGTTACGATGCTGAAATCTCTGTTGCATATCCCGAGGAAGCTCCTTATGTACACGTAAGCGGACGCAACTCCGGTCAGGACCATGCGGTGTATACCGATTCGACCGAAGGCAAATATACAGAGGGTACAAATTATACGATCACCTTTAAGGTTCGTTCAACCGAATACACTCCGTCAACAGCCATTACCGCCGGTGATGCACCTGCCCGTCTCCGAGCTAATGCGGGTATATATGGTACTACCATTATGTCAAGATATGACCTCACAGAGGAATGGACAACGGTATCAATTGAGACTGATGCGTTCAGTGGTGTGCTTGGTATCATCGGAACCGGAGCAGGCTACGGTACGGTTCCGTTTGACATAAAAGACCTTACGATAGTTGAAAAGGGTACAACAACCAACCTCGCTATCAACACCACAGGCGCATATAACGGAACAGCAGGATGGAGCACTTACGATACATATACTTCGGGCTTTAGAGCGTTGAAGATCGACTATGTTGAAACCGACAATGGTTACCTCGTTATTCCTGCATCCGATGCAAGCACGGCGTTCACATTTAACAGTGATGAAACACTTAAAGCAGGCAAATATACCGTTTCGGGTGATTTCAGACTGAATCACATTGACCTTAACAAGTATATTTTTGAAAGCGCATCTGTTCTTGCATCCGATAATAACGTCGCAAATCTCACAATGAGCGTGGATGCAAACACTACCGTATCTGTTAACTCCGAAAATTGGACGAGCGCGACATTCACGATCGACTCGGCAGAGGCATTTGCAAAGAATGAGATCGTATTCACTCTCGATGATGCGATAGAGCTTGGCGTGAAGAATCTTGAGATTACACTTATCGAAAGCTATGAGCCGGAAGATCCCGATCAGGCAACGATAGATGCAGTTATCGCGGCAATCGACGCAATCGGCGAGGTAACTCTCGAGTCCGAAGCTGCAATCATCGCAGCTGAAG
>CAYSFT010000089.1:0-4623 GCA_964430755.1 uncultured Lachnospiraceae bacterium
TCGGAGGCGAGATAAAGGGATTTATTTAATACGTTCGTTGCTTTCGCGGTGAATTTATTCGACATTTTGGTTTTATCCTCTCCTTGATGTTATTCACTTTATATTGTACACTAACCGACACGGATTTTACGTCGTATATTGTCGTGCGGCATGACTTTTTTATATAACGGTGATTGACTATTGTTAAATTATATGATACAATAATTAGGAGAGATTATTTAGAGTGATTTTTGCGAAAGGATGTTAGGGCTGTGGCTTTAACATGGTTTGAAATGAAGATATTACTTACGCATATGTGGATGGTCATAGGCGGCGCGGAAACTCACGTGGTTGAGCTTTCACGTGGTCTTGCTGCGCTCGGACATGATGTTACTGTTGCTTCAAACGGCGGAGTATATGTCGATGAACTGCTTCGCGCAGGAGTCAAGCATTTCACCGTTCCGCTGCATACAAAAAATCCCGTTTCGATGATGAAAAGTTACCGTAAACTCAAAAAGCTCATCAAACAGGAGAAATTCGATATTGTACACGCTCATTCGCGTATTCCTGCGTTTATCTGCGGTGCGCTTTCAAGGCGTATTGGCTTCCGCTTCGTAACCTCGACGCACGCGGTTTTCAAGGTCAATCCCATTCTTGAAAAGGTTTCCGATTGGGGAGAGCGTACCTTTGCCGTTTCGAGCGATATCAAGCAGTATCTTATTGACAATTATGAGGTTCCGTCTGATCTTATAACTCTGACGATAAACGGTATTGACACAGAGCGCTTCTCAAAAAATGCAAACTCCCAAGCTGTTATAGACGAGCTTTTCCTTGAAAAGGACGCATTCCGCGTTGTTTACGTCAGCCGAATCGACAACGAAACGGCACTCCCGGGCTTCCTTTTATGTGATGGCGCAGAGGGACTTTGCCGCGACATTCGGGATCTTGAGATCGTTATCGTCGGCGGCGGTACGGCTTATGATGCACTTCTTGAAAGAGCTAAAGAGGTAAACGCAAAGCTCGGACGTGAGGTCGTTCGCCTTACCGGTCCGCGCACAGATATTCCCGAGGTTCTTGCGTCGGCGGATGTTTTTGTCGGTGTTTCACGTGCCGCGCTTGAAGCGATGAGCGTCGAAAAGCCTGTTATACTTGCCGGTCAGGAGGGTTATATCGGCGTTCTCGATGAGCAGGTTATGCCGCTTGCCAAGCTGACGAATTTCACCTGCCGCGGCGAGAAAATGCCCGATGCCGAGCTTATTGCAAATGATATACGAAAGGTATATAAAATGAGCGAGGATGAGCGTTCACGCCTCGGTGCGCTTGGACGGACTTGTGTGCTTGATTCTCATTCCGTTTCGAGAATGGTTAATGACCATGTTGACGTTTACAAGTCGCTTGCACCGTACCGCCGTTACAAGCATTCTGACGTGATTATAAGCGGTTACTACGGCTTTGACAACATCGGTGACGATTCGCTTCTTGCTTCGATTATATACGGTATCAAAGGGCGTTCACCCGAGGCGCGTATCACCGTTTTGTCGAGACATCCCAAGGCGGTTTCGCGTGCAGTCGGCGTCAGAACGATAAACCGATTCAATATTGTGCGTGTTGCAAGAGAGATGCGCCATGCAAAGCTGCTCATTTCGGGCGGTGGAAGTCTCCTGCAGGACGGAACGAGCAAAAAGAGCCTTTACTATTACATTTATATAATGCGTCTTGCAAAGCGTAAGGGACTCAAGCTGATGATATACGCGAACGGTCTCGGTCCGCTTGGTTCACCGTCAAGCCGACGTTATGCGGCAGATATCATGTCAAAAGCCGATTATATAAGCTTCCGCGAAAACGATTCACTTAATCTTGCGCGTGAAATCGGCGTTGAAAATGAGATGCGTGTCACTGCCGATCCTGCGTTTTTACTTGAAAGCTCTCCCGAATTATGGGTTGACCATATTACCTCTCGTGAGAAGATAGAGGGCAAATATTTCATCGTTTCGATCAAGGACGGTAACACTTTTGACGGCGCCAATACAGACAGAAATATGCTCTCGGCACTGGCAGGCGATATACGCGAGGTTTCGAAAAAATATTCGCTGACACCGCTTTTCTTGCCGATGTTCCCGGACCGTGACACTGCGATTACCGAGCAGCTTGCAGGTGAGGTTGGCTTTGGTAAAATTCTTAAAGGTTTAACGGCATCCGAGCTTTGCGGACTTATGAAGCGTTCGGAGTTCGTTGTCGGAACACGTCTGCACACGCTTATCTTTGCGGCATCTATGGGTACGCCGATTATTGGAATTTCGTATGACCCGAAGATTGATGCGTTTCTTGATTATATCGGCGAGCGAGAACGCCTGCTTGATATACGTAAATTAAGTGCAGGACAGCTCACAGCAGCTGTTGAGTCGGTAAGGGCTGATTCCGATGCGATTCGTGAACGGCTGTGTGCACGTGCGGACGAGCTTCGCTTGATTGCAAAGACCGACTGCGATGCTGTCGCTTTGTTTATAAAATAAGGAGTAGGTATGTTAAAAATCATGTTCGTCTGTCACGGCAATATATGCAGGTCTCCAATGGCTGAGTTTATATTCCGTAAAATGGCATCGGAGCAGGGAATACATGATGTCAGTGTTGCTTCAAGTGCAACCAGCACCGAGGAGATATGGAACGGCATCGGTAATCCCGTCTATCCTCCGGCAAAGGCAGAGCTTGCCGCGCGCGGTATCGACTGTGCAGGTAAACGTGCGGTTCAGCTGACAAAAAGCGATTACGCGAAGTACGATTTGTTCATCGGCATGGACAGCGCAAATATACGCAATATGCACCGTATTTTTGGCGGTGATCCCAGTTCAAAGATACGCAAGCTGATGGATTACACGAGTCGCGGCGGTGACGTTGCCGATCCGTGGTATTCCGGGCATTTTGACGTTACATACCGTGACATTTATGACGGCTGTTTGGCACTTGCAGAGCGTATTAAAAACAACATGGATATATAAAAAACGAGCGTCCCTCGAAAAATGATCGGGGGACGTAATTTTATCAGTTGATTTCAAGATCGTCAGCGCAGGGGAGAGTGGGGAATGTGAGGCACTGCTGTCTCTGATACCAGTAGCTTACCGAGGAGATGTCATCCTGGAGAGGGAGATATCTGCTGTCCTTTCTCCAACCGAGAGCTTGGATCGTAACCTTGATATCCTTGTGGAAATAGATCGGATCGGTGATGTGCCAACGGTACATGGAGAATCTTGTGTTTGCCTGATAGAGACCGTCGGGACGGATGACCTTGGGCATACCCGAATAGGGAGTTGTGAACTCGCGGTACTCGCCCTTATAGTCAAGGTTATATGCACCGCAGAAATAGTCCTCTGTACCTGTACCGCAGATGGTCGGGAAATCGGTGTCGCCGTCGAGGAAGAATTTTATCTCGCCTTCACCCCACCAGCCGTTATTGTTTACACACCAGAACATATATGTACCGACATACTGACCGTCACCGGATACATTGTCGAGAAGCGTATGAACACCCTTGTAGGGAACGGGATTGGTACGTCTGAACTGTGCATGGAAATAGCCGCAGTTTTCGGGGAGCTTGCAGCGAACGTAGTCGATCCGGTAATAGAGAATGACAGGCTCCGAATGGAGATTTTCAACAGTCATTCTGCAGTTTTTGTAGAAGGGCATTTCCCAGTAGCAGTTATTTGCACGTGAGGGATTTACGCATACTGCAAGCGAGGAGATCTGCGCATAGTTACGGTGATCGGGATTTGCAAAGAAGTCGTGCAGAGGAACCTCGATGCTGGGCTTATCACAGCCGTCCCAATAAACACGGAAAACGAGCTTACGGTTGAGCATACAGTTGTCAGTCACCCAGATATGCTTGATGATACCCTGATCATTAATATCGCACATTGTGAATACATCGCCGGGTTCAATGACAACGGCAGGAGAAACCTTCCAGCCCTGTCCGAGATCTCTTGCGGCTGCAGCGTTACTGCCGTCTGTTGCCATACCGCCTTTACCTTTTTCGCCGGTGAAGTTTTCAGCACAGACCGAGCGGGTTTCATAATCGGTTATTGAATAAAGTCCGGATAATCCGTTAAAAAGTTGTTCACTTATTGACACCTCCGTATGGTTTATGATATAATTTTACTATATAATATAATGTTTTTGAATAGCAATTGTTGACTTGTATTTATCAATTATTGTGAGGTCGTTATGGATAAAAATATTTTGTGCCCGTATGTCAGGCTTGCAATGTACTCAACTCTCAATGCATCGTTCATAATAAAGGAACGCTCAATTTTTGATTATGAGATTATTTTCGTTCAGAATGGTGAGTGTACTATCAACATTGGCGGCCTTGATTATAAAGCTAAGAAAAACGATGTGGTATTTCTGCCGCCGCGTGTACATCATTCATTCCACGTGGGCAGGGACAGCTTTGTTCAGCCGCATATACATTTTGACGCGGTGTATACCGAAAAGAGCCGCGAAACTCCGATATCATTTAAGCTTGATACAAACATGAACGAATATGAAAAGTCCATTTCCCGAAATTAAAGAAATTGCTTATGTAAGAGTGCCTACGACCATTTGCACAGGCACTCAAATTCAGTTGTTTACTCGATTTTACCGATAAAGCGG
>CAYSFT010000090.1:0-3684 GCA_964430755.1 uncultured Lachnospiraceae bacterium
TTTACTTTCATTGTGTTCACCATGCCTTTCTCACAGTTATGTGTCTTATGCTTACAATTTTGCGGGAGCTTATTTAGCTCTCCATGTGATTCTGCCCTTTGTAAGGTCATATACGGTAACTTCAACCGTAACCTTGTCACCGGGGAGAATCTTGATATAATTCATACGAAGCTTACCCGAAATGTGGGCAGTAATAATATGCCCGTTGGGAAGCTGAACCTTGAATACGGCGTTAGGCAGTGCCTCTATGACCGTACCCTCGAATTCTACAACGTCGTCCTTAGGCAGAACAATCCCTCCTTGATAGGTTAATAAAACTCAATCGATCTTTGTGAGAACTATCACGCCGTCATCGGTTATCGCAATCGTGTGCTCGTAATGAGCCGAAAGCGAACCGTCCGCGGTTACGACAGTCCATTTGTCGCTTTTCTCGATAACATCCGGCTTACCGATATTAATCATCGGTTCAACCGCAATCGTCATGCCTGAGTAAAGTCTCACTCCGCGTCCTTTTGTACCGAAATTCGGAACATCGGGGGATTCGTGAAGATCCTCGCCAACACCGTGACCGATATATTTTCGTACCACAGAAAAGCCGTTTTCCTCAACATAAGACTGGATAGCATATCCAATGTCTCCGATGCGATTGCCGGGTTTCGCTTCTGCAATACCGCGCCAAAAGCTTTCTTTGGTGACCTCGATAAGACGCTTAGCCTCGTCTGACACATTACCAACGGCAAATGTGTTTGCAGAGTCTCCGTGGAAGCCCTTATAATAAGCTCCGACATCGACCTTGACTATATCGCCATCCTCGATCACCCGTGCCGAGGGGATACCGTGTATAACTTCATCATTGATACTGATACAAGCGCTTCCGGGGAATCCACCGTAGCCGAGGAACGAGGGCTTCGCACCACACTTTTCAATGTGACGGCGAATTATCGTGTCGAGCTGCTTTGTGGTCATACCGGGCTTTATCGATTCACCGGCAAGTGCAAGTGCCTCACCTGTGATCCGACCTGCCTCACGCATCAGTTTGATTTGGTCTTTGTTTTTTACCGATATCATGGATTTTATCTGCCCTGTTTTTTCTCTTCGATAAGAGCGAGAGTCAAAGCGGTTGTATCTTCAACCTTCTCCTGACCGACCACCGTCGCAAGCTTGCCGCGCTTCTCATAGAAATCCTCGAGAGGCTGGGTCTGCTCGTGATAGGTAACAAGTCTGCTCTTAACAACCTCGGAAGCGTCGTCCTTACGAATTGTGAGCTTATCGCCGCACTTATCGCAGTTGTCGCCGTCCTTTGAGGGGTTGAAGACTGTGTGATAGGACGCACCACACTTTGCGCATACGCGTCTTCCGGACATTCTCTCGACGATCTTTTCATCGGGAACGAAGATATTCACAACGAGGTCAATATCAACGTCCATCTCCTCGAGAGCTTCGGCCTGCGGAACTGTTCTGGGGAATCCGTCAAGGATGAAACCGTTTTTGCAGTCGTCCTTGGTGAGACGCTCCTTGATGATGCCGATAACAACTTCATCGGGAACGAGCGCACCGTTTTCGGTGTACTGCTTTGCGGCCTTACCCATCTCAGTTTCGTTTTTGATCGCTTCTCTAATAATAGCACCCGTTGAAACAGCGGGAATCGCATATTTTTCGGAAACGATCTCAGCCTGAGTACCTTTACCGGCGCCGGGAGCGCCAAGGAAAATCATTTTCATAGAATTTCTCCCTATTGTTTCAAACTGACCGTTCCGCGCCATTTAAGACCGAAATCCTAAATGGGCGGCAACGTAATCAATCTTATTCAAGGAAGCCCTTGTAGTGACGCATCGTCATCTGAGCTTCAAGCTCACGGAAGGTTTCAAGTGCAACACCGACAACGATGATGATCGAAGTACCCGCGAATGCCGCAGAACCAAGACTTGCACCGGCAGATGTTTCAAGAACACCTGCAGCTTTTGCGATGATCATGTAAATCTTGTTAACCACGATCGGAAGCACTGCGACAACAGCAAGGAAGAACGCACCCATAAGAGTTACCTTATTGAGGGACTTCGTGATGTAGTCGGAAGTGGGCTTGCCGGGACGGATACCGGGGATGAAGCCGCCGTTCTTCTTCAGGTTATTTGACACTTCAATAGGATTGAAGGAAATAGCGATGTAGAAGTATGAGAAGGCTATGATGAGCACTAAGAAGAGTACTGCATAGAACCAAGAGTTGTATGAGAACAGCTGCTGGAAGCCATACCAGAAAGTACCCTCTGCTGCTTCACCCGGAACAAACATTGCGATAGTTGCAGGCAGAGCAAGAATAGAGTTAGCGAAGATGACCGGCATAACGCCCGACATATTCAGCTTGAGCGGGAGATTTGAGCTCTGACCACCATACATCTTGCGACCAACCTGACGCTTTGAATACTGAACCGGAATACGTCTCTCAGAGTTTGTAATGAATATAACAAATATAACAAGTACAACACTGATAACAAGCGTGATTCCGAGAGATATCATTGCAGGAACATCAACAGTTCTGATAGCAGATACGATCGAACCGATCATCTGAGGAGCGGAAGAAACGATGTTTACGAAAAGGATAATGGAAATACCGTTACCGATTCCGTTGTCGTTGATCTTTTCGCCGAGCCACATGATGAGGGTTGAACCTGCGGTGTAACAAGCGATGATGACTACTGCTGTGAAGAAGCCATCATTGTTTATCATCTCGTAGGAACTGAGATATGTGTAGTAACCAAACGCTGTAAGAAGCGAAATTACAATGGTTACGGCACGAGTGATCTGGGTGACCTTCTTTCTGCCGTCCTCTTCCTTGGACATACGCTCGAGAGCGGGAATTGCCACGCAGAGGAGCTGCATGATAATTGATGCGTTGATATAGGGGGAGATTGAAAGTGCGAAGAGCTTCGCCTGTGCGAATGCAGAACCGGAAATAAAGCTCATGTATTCGAATACGGAGCCGGCAAGCTGATCTGCGAGCATTTCAGCAATACCTGCCTTCATATACGGTACGGGAATCGAGCAACCGATTCTGTAAATGACTACGATGAACAGGACATAGAGGAGCTTCGAGCGAAGCTCGGGCTGTGCCCATGCGTTTCTTAATGTCTTAAACAATTAGATCACCTCAGTCTTTCCGCCCGCTGCTTCGATCTTTTCTTTAGCAGTTGCTGAAAAGACTGTTGCTTCAACGGTAAGCTTCTTTGTGATATCTCCGTTGCCTAACACTTTAAGTCCATCATATGCCTTGCGAATAATGCCCTTCTCGATGAGTGCTGCGAGATTAACGGTTGCACCGTCCTCGAACACGTTGAGTGCCTCTACGTTAACGATTGCATACTTAGTAGAGAACTGATTGTAGAAACCTCTCTTAGGGAGTTTTCTGTAAAGCGGGATCTGACCGCCTTCAAAACCGGGTCTTACACCACCGCCGGAGCGAGCGTTCTGACCCTTATGGCCCTTACCGGCTGTTTTGCCGTTACCGGAGCCTGCGCCTCTGCCTTTGCGCCAAGCGGAAGTGTTGGAGCCTGCGGCAGGTGAAAGTTCATGAAGCTTCATTGGTTTTTCCTCCTTATATTGAATTTTTGGTATAAATTATACGCTTTCCTTCTTTACAAGGTGAGAAATAACCTTTACCTTGCCGTCGAGGACTTCATTATCAGCGTG
>CAYSFT010000091.1:0-3677 GCA_964430755.1 uncultured Lachnospiraceae bacterium
GGCCCGGGGCATGAGTCCGAGAGGTTTACTATATTCCCCTCGGATTTGTGCCCGATTATGCAAAACATTGTTTTTTGAAAGGATGAAAAATTATGAAGAAATTTCTCACATTTGCCATTGCGGTGCTGATGATAGTGTCTTGTTTTACAATAACCACCGCTGCAGCGGACGGAGATCTCAAGATGGGTACCGCGGTTGTTGACGGTGTTCTCGACGATCTTTACACCGGTTCCGTCATGATCCTTGGCAGTGGCTCCGATGCTTCTAAGAATCAGCTTCCCGGCGGATGGAATCCCACTTGCTATGCTGATATCTACATGATGTATGATAACGAATATCTCTATATCTTCGCTCACGTTACCGATGACGATCTTCTTTCAAAAGGACGTCAATATGCAAGTACCGTTAACCCATATGAAAATGACTGCATTGAGTTCAGACTTGTTTTCAATGGCGATGATAACGACCAGTTCAAGGTGTCCATTGACGGTTTCGGCTATAATCTTTTTGGTCTTCCCCAGCACTATGATATCATGGATTACAGCACCTTCATTTATCAGGTCGTGACTGATGAAGCTGCCGGTACATATGATGTTGAGGTTGCGATTCCTTGTACGAAGGGTAAGCTTGACCTTATTAAGTCAGGTGTTCTCGGTTTCAATTTCCAGATTAACGATATTGATTTTAACGGCGAACTTAAATATTTCTCGCTTTACAGCAGTAACGCTGCGCATGTATGGACAAACGCTAAGTACAACCTTTCCGGACAGCCTGCAGTTGCCGGTAACGGTCAGACAGTAGAGGCAGGTCCTATCATCGGTACTCTTGCAGTTCCCGAAACAACTCCTGCTCCTGAAACAACTCCCGCTCCCGAAACAACCCCTGCTCCTGTTGAGACAACTGAGGCTCCCGAGGAATCCACGGCAGCACCGGAGGAAACAACTGCTGTTCCTGAGGAGACTACCGCTCTTGAAGATGACACTACCGCAGCCGAGGATGAAGAAACCACTGTGGCAGATGGTGAAGAGACTACCGCAGCAGATGGTGAAGATACCACAGCAGCTGAAGACGAGGAAACCACTGCAGCAGATGATGAAGAAGATACTTCAAGCGATAGTGCTGAAGTAACCGAAAAAGAAGGCGAAGACAACAAGCCCGGCGTTAGTGTTCCCGTTATCATTGCGATTGTTGCGGCAGTTGTTGTGATCGCAGGCGTCGCAGTTGCACTTACAAAGAAAAAGGGAAATAAATAATATGAAAAAACGTATACTTTCAATGCTTCTTCTCGGCGCAATGCTGACCTCGCTTGCTGCCTGCGGTGGGGACTCCGAGGATAACGGCGATAAGGGTGGTAACAGCGGCAATACTGAAACCGCTCCTGCCGGAATTGAAGCGACAAATTACAATCTTCCGTTTGAGATTTATGCTCCTGCGGATGACACAATGTATTCGAGATACTATTTCTCTGATGATGCAGGCACAGACGTTATGAGCAGAGCTATTTACGAGCGCCAGAGCCTTGTTGAAAATCATCTCGGTGTTGATATCGGTTACACGCTTACGGGCAAAATTGCTGACGTTAAAACAGTTATGCAGAACATGGTTATGACCGGCGAGGATACATACCAGCTCCTTTTAACACACTGCATTTCCGGTTTGTCTGCAATGATCGTTGAAGACCTGCTTTACGATTTCAACGATTTTGAATATGTTGATATGACCAAGGAATGGTGGAACGGACAGGCAAAAGAGGCACTTTCGGTTAACGACCACACATTCTATGCGGTTTCCGACTATATGCTTCCCGATGTTAACTGCGTTCTCGTGAACAAGTCGCTCATTGAGGAATTTGAGCTCGAAGATCCGTATGCGCTTGTTCGTGAGGGCACATGGACTATCGACAAAATGATGGAGATGATGACTGCTGTAACAACCGACAACGGTGACGGCAGATGGAATGCTAACGACCAGTACGGTCTTGGCTGTCCTAATGACTTCTTCCTTAATGCTTTCATCTATGCATTTGACGTAAGCCTTATCGAAAAGAACAAGGACGGAGAGCTTGAATTTGCGTTCGATAATGAGCGTGCATTCACTATGATCGAAAAGATTGACGCACTCCTTAACAGCGGAGACTCGTGGGTTTATGACTTTACGCTTGCTCCCGATGATGAGGAATCGCTTAATGTATCCAAGGGACGCACTCTTTTCAATATCGAAGCTGTCGGAGACCTTTATAAGTACCGTGACAGTGATGTTGAATACGGTATTCTCCCGTATCCGAAGCTTGAAGCAACACAGGATGCTTATCAGACAAATGCCTGGTCGGGTATGATGTCTGTTCCGAAGACAGTTGAAAACAGCGAAATGGTTGGCAAGGTTATCGAGCTGCTTTCGTATTACAGCGGAACTACCACTGTTCCTGCTTACTTTGATATGGTTCTCGGCGAAAAGATGGCGCGTGACGTTGACTCCAAGGAAATGCTCGGAATCATATTTGACGGCGTTGTTTACGATGCAGGCGCAAGCTATTTCGGCTTTGACGATAATATGAGACCTCTGTTCTATACACCTCAGCAGCTTATTATCAAAGGCGGCGGTGCTTACGGATTCTCGTCTCACCTCGCGCAGTATCAGCCCGGTGCAGAGGCTGCAATCGAGGAATTCAATGAGGCTGTGAAAGGTATAGTCAGAGACTGATACCCATTTAATTTATTTTGTATTCGGCGCTGTTCATAAGAACAGAGTTTGAATATATATGTTTTCTCCATTCTTTAGCGCGGCGGCTCTGTGCCTCTTTGTCATAGGGTCGCCCACAATTAAAACGAAAATAACAGATAATCAAATATATCTTTAATGATATTACTCTGATTTACTGCAGAGTTAAATAATATTCAGGAGGAATATGGATATGAAAATGAAGCGACTGTTATCAATGCTTCTGACAGCAGCTCTCGCTTGTTCATGCTTGCCGATCACGGCGACTGCTGACAGCGGTGCGATAGCGGCTGATGACGGATGGGTGGGTTCGGAATATGACCTGACATTTATTGACGAAAATTTGACTTTTGACACCGCTGTACGCGCTACATCTACGGTTGAGGGCGGAATCTTCAACTTCGGATACAGAGGCAACGATCTTGTTGAAGAATTTGACGCAGATGCAATCGGTTCAACATACCGTCTTTCGATGTGGATGAGAGTTGCACCCGGAACAGCTCCGAGCGATGATTATTCGCAGTATGCGTTTGTAACATTCGGCGGTCCTTACGGAGGTCATTGCCTTATTTCCGAGCTTGGCTGGGATGATGACTGGGGCGATGCGGTTTGTTCAAAATCAATTTCACCGTCTACCGATAAAACCGGCTATCTCCAGATCAAAGAGGATTGGCAGGAATATGTTATCGAATTTGAGGTTGGACGCGATCTTGCCGCTATAACCGAAAACAGCTACAGCCTCGCAACATACGGACTCAGATTCGCTTTCCTGAGAAACAATACCGCATTTGCACCGATTGATATCGGCGGTTTGTCGCTCGTAAAGCTTGACGCTAATGGAAACGCTGTTGCCGGCTCCGAGGTTATCGGCGGCGGTGAATGGTATTCCGATAGTGTTGTCTCAAATAAGTCTACAATTGAAAAATATGACATAGTTGACGGATACTACCGTGCAAATG
>CAYSFT010000092.1:0-3533 GCA_964430755.1 uncultured Lachnospiraceae bacterium
TTGCCTGCGCCCGATTCGCGCTCAACTCCGCCTGACGGCTCCGGATTCGCTTTGTCAGCTGTGACCGCTTGTACGCCGCCAGCTGCGTCGGCGGCTCAGTAGCCTCATTGTTTCTGCGGCGGATCAGAGGAAATATTTTCACGGCGTGAGATTGATTCTTAATCTCTCTTCGACGATGAGGCTGCCGCTACATGTATTGCTCCACGGCGAAAGCTCAGACAAAAATGTGTCTGTCGGGACACATATGACCTTTGCATTCTTGCCGAAGTCAGCGTCGGGGACGGTTTTCATCTTCGGGCCGCACGTTCCCAAAATCATATATTCGGCATTTTTGACGTTATGTATAACTGCTTCGTCTTCCCATGCGCTTTGACCGATATAGGCAATATTTATGTTGCCGCGCTCGATGAGAAGTGTCATGAGCGGATGGGTTGAACGCTTTAGTTTTGTCGACTTAGGGAGCGTTACGGATAGGTCGCCAAAGGTTAATGTATTTTCGGTTTCGTTTGAATAGAGGACGGCTTCGGTGCCGTATTTCTCGGCGAGGGTGCAGATTTCGAGGGTTATGTATTTGTCATATTCCGTTGTCGGTATCGGGAGAAGTATACGTTTCACGACGCGCTTGTTGAGAATTTTGCGCAAGGAGTTTACGTGTCTTCTGTGGATATGCGTATAGAGGATCGTGTCAATTTTGGTGATGTTGTTTTTGCGAAGGTTATTGATACAGTCGTAATAGATACTGCTTGAGCCCTCGGAGATGTCGATGAGCATTGCTTCACGTTCGGACACGCCGATCAACACGTCGCCCGATTCGGCATTTATATAATCGAGCGTTACGTCGTTCATATGAACGCCTTCGTATATAGCTGTGCATGAAAGAAAAACAGCGGTACAAATTCCGAGAGGAATCAGTGAATACAGCCAGCTCGGGACGTTCTTTATCATCATGATGACAATAACGACTATACAGAGAATTATAATCGGCAGGGCGAATGGATATTCGAGCGATATCGGTGCCGAGAGTGAGGCAAGCCACTCGGCGAGGACGGTACATATTCCGCTTAAAATTTCTATTATAAAGGCGAGTCCGCCGCAGATGAAGTGCCCGCCGATAAGTGAGAAAACGAGATATATCGGTAAAAGGATCAGCAATCCCTCGCAGAAAACGGACATGATAAGTGTTGAGGGTACGCAAACGGGCGAAACCTCGCCGAAATAGAGCCATTGAAGCGGCAATATGAACATGACGGCGGCGATGCTGAGCAAGGCGGCTTCAAAAAGCTTCATCAGACGAAAACGTGCAGAATGTCGTCTTGCGTCATCGTAAGATATTTCCTTGAAGCGTTTGCCGGTTGCTTCCGACATGACTAAAATTCCGAGCGTTGAGAAGAATGACAGCTGCAGCGAAACGTCGAACACGGCGGTGGGACTTACCAGTACAATAAGACCGCAGGCAACGAAAAGTGTTGTTATTCTGTCTGCATCGTGATTTATGAGTATGGCGAGCCGCACGATAATCAGCATGAGTGCCGCACGGAGTACAGACATGAGAAAGCCTGTCAGAGCGGTATAGAAAATAATGAAAATAAGAGTTATAATATTTTGCAGCTTTGGACGGATTCTGAGCTTTGAGAGAAGCTTTGAGATCATTGCGTCGAGTACGGCGAGATGGAGACCGCTGAGGGCAAGCAGGTGAACAATGCCTGCACGGTTAAAATCACGGTAAATTTTTTCAAGACCGCCTCGTTCTCCGAGGAAAAGTGCATCCGCGAGTGCAGACGCGTCATCACCGAGGTAAAGTGACATTTTAGCGCTCAAGCTCTCACGCAGATTTGCAAACCATACGCCGAGGCTTTTCGCTTCGCCGACTATCTTAACGCTGCCTGCGGTGTTCGCGGTGAAAACGTACCCGTCTGCGATAAAGCTCAGCTTCGGGGAATTATAGCTTGCATAGAATTCATCAAACGGGACAAATTCAAAGCTTGCTTCAATGATATCTCCGGGCAGGAGCGAGATTGCACTTTCCGAATATAAAAGTCCCTTTGCACCGGATTTCTCAGTGCCGCACTCCTCAAGCTTTATCGAATAAAGTGCGCTGTATGAGGTGCTGTATTCAACGCTTGTGACGCTCGCGCGGACGGTTTCGGATTTCAACGCGGCGTATTTGCCTGCATAGTTGTCGTAATAAGCGTGAGAAATCAGTATGCTGCATATCATAAGTGCCGATGCTGCCGCGATAAAAGGTGTTGAGGATATATTGCATATGTGTTTGATTTTTAGTTTTCCTGTCAAAAGGATGAAAAGCAATGAAACGGCAACGCAGGAGATGATCATAATGAGCTTTACCGCCGGTGAGAGTAATGCCGATGCGCCGCTCATGACAAGACAAAGCGCGATTATCAGTGCGAGCGGTCTATTTTTGAAAAAGTTCATGTCGTATTCCTCCCGATGACGTTCATTACTACTAAATATTTTAAGGCAGTATACGATTAAAAGTCAATAGATTTTCGGATATTTGTGCCAAAGGTTACAATAAAAAAACTAAAAAATACCGAAATATTCATATTTTTAATAAAAATTACATTGATTTTTTTGCGGTGATATGGTATATTTATTATGTACAATGAAATAATTGCCGTTACTTTACGGCGAATTAATCAAGTAAATATTTTTTTTGGAGGTATACTACCATGGCAAAGAACAGATACATCGGCGATTATCCCGTTATCGGTATTCGCCCCATCGTTGACGGCCGCCGCGGCCCGATGCAGCTTCGCGAGAGCCTTGAACCCCAGGTTTGGGCAATGGCTAACGCAGCAAAAAAGCTTTTTGAGGAGAATCTTTTCTATTCAAACGGTGAACCTGTAAAGGTCGTTATGGCTGACACCTGTATCGGTCGCGTTCCCGAAACTGCTGCTTGTGCAGATAAGTTCAAGAAAGAGGGCGTTTCCATAACTCTTTCCGTAACTCCTTGCTGGTGCTACGGCTCCGAGACTATGGATATGGATCCCCAGACCATCAAGGGCGTTTGGGGCTTTAACGGTACAGAGCGTCCCGGCGCGGTTTATCTTGCGGCAGTTCTCGCAGGTCACGCACAGAAGGGACTTCCTGCGTTCGGTATTTACGGACACGAGGTTCAGGACGTTAACATGGTTTCCGAAATTCCCGAGGACGTTAAGGAAAAGCTCCTTCGTTTCGGAAGAGCAGCTGTTGCTGTTGCAACCATGCGCGGAAAGAGCTATCTCCAGATCGGTTCGCAGTGTATGGGTATCGCAGGCTCGATCATGGATCAGGACATGATGGAAGAATACTTCGGTATGCGCGTTGAATCCGTTGACGAGGTTGAGATCCTCCGTCGAATGGAAGAGGGCATTTACAACGAAGAGGAATATCAGAAGGCTCTTGCATGGACAAAGGAACACTGCAAGGAAGGTCGCGACGACAATCCCGAGTCTGTTCAGTTCCTCGGCAAGGAGCACCGCATCAAGTTTACTCCCGAGGAGAAGGAAAAGCAGTGGGAATTCACCGTTAAG
>CAYSFT010000093.1:0-3514 GCA_964430755.1 uncultured Lachnospiraceae bacterium
TCGCTTTGTCAGCCGTAACCGTTTGTCCGCCGCCAGCTGCGTCGGCGGCTCAATGGCTTCATTGTTCCTGCAGCGTAGCTGCATTTGAGCTGCGTTCAGCCGCTTCGCTCCTTTTTTGCAGATTCATATTTTCGTTTTGTTGCGTCACCGCCGCGTATGTGCCGCTCGGACTTGTTTGTGTCGAGCACCTTTTGTACCTCGCGGTGGAGTGCCGGATCGATTTTGGCAAGACGGTGTGTTACATCCTTATGTACGGTTGATTTGCTTATGCCGAACACTGCGGCTGTGCTCCTCACCGTGCTTTTTTCTTCTATCAGATACAGCGCAAGCCTTCGCGGCCGTTCGTCGCGCTCATATAACAAGTCACTCACCTCATTTGTGTGTTTTCGTCTCGTAACACTATATGAGGTGAGTGGATTTTTAATGACCTTGGAACGTGATATTTCTTGGAAAATTATAGTTTAACAGCACATTTTGGCCAATAACAGTCCTTTTGAAATGTAATATTTTTGGTTTATTCACAAAATGGATAACATTCGTACATTTTGACGCCGTCTAAACATGGTACAATATATATACGCATCCATTTACAATCGCGAAAGGAATCTTAAATGAAATCTGCCATCAAAAGAACACTCAGCACATTAATTTTGACTTCTATGTTATCAAGTCTCCCACTTGGTGCACTTTCCTATACGGGGCTTGGTGAAGCATACGACATAAAACGTGACACCGTTGGAGACGGACTTAAATATACAGAGCTCAAATCAACTGACGATAACGGCAAAAATCAGCAGTCATACATATTCGAATATAATCCCAACGGTGGTACACTTCCGCTTGTGCGCTGGGGAAATACCGTTCACGGCCCGGGACGGGTCGGTGCGCTGGTTAAAGCGGCAGAGGAAGCGGGTGCGAGCATATTCGGTGCGCTTAACGGTGACTTTTTCAGTATGCAGACAGGTGTTCCGCTCGGTGTTATCATTGACGACGGAAAAATCATATCAAGTGACAATTCAAAATATGCGCTCGGCTTCAAGACTGACGGGAGCGCGATAATCGGAAAGCCGTCCCTTTCAATAAATCTTATTAATCTCACAAAGGATGATTCTGAATTTAAAATAGATCAGTTTAACAAATATCCCTCAAAATGGGGAGTTTATATGCTGACTGAGGATTATTCCGAGACTACACATTCAAGCGAAAATTCACGTGAGATCGTTGTTATGCTCGAAGATGAACTGCCGATACAAGGCAGTGTTAACGGGATGATTCTCGATATCATTGAGGGAGAATGTGACAATGAAATTCCCGAGGGTTGTGCTGTCATTTCCATAGCCGAATCGTATGTCGGTTACGATGAATTTGATATAATGTCCGTTGGCGATCTTCTGCAGTTTGACGTCACCTGTGACGAGGAGTGGAGTGAGGTTGTAACGGCGATCGGTGGCGGTGATATACTGCTTCATAACGGTGAGATGCCGGAGGATATTATTGACGAGGATCACGAAAAACTGAGTCATCCCAGAACAGCGGTTGGCATAAAGGAAGATGGAACTGTTGTATTTTTCGCTGTTGACGGACGCATTTCCGCATCGCGTGGACTTAAATTAACCGAGCTTGCTTCGGTAATGTCAGAGCTTGGCTGTGTCACTGCGCTAAATCTTGACGGCGGCGGATCAACGACGGTTCTTGCAAGGGCTTCGGGCACTGCCAACTGCGTTTACGTAAACGATCCTGCAGACGGAAGCTACCGTACTGTCGGAAACGCGATACTTTTTATGAGCAAAGCCGAGCCGGACGGTGTTCCGTATGCACTTTCGGTGAATCCGAACACTCCGTATATTTTGGGCGGAAGCACTGTTAGCTTTTCGGCACAGCTGCTTGACAGCGCATATATGCCGATTGAGATGTATCTTTCGGGAGATCAGCTTGAAGCTTCTTTTGCCGAGGAATATGAGGACAGTGTCGGAATTATATCAGGAAGCGCCTTCACTGCAGGAAATATACCCGGTGAATACAAATTTTATGTTAATGTGGCAGGCGCGGACAGCGATATTTCGGGAGACGTTAGTGTAATTGTTGTTGATGCTCCGGATTCGATAGAGATCACGCAGAGTGCAGATAAAATACGTCCCGGTACGCTTGTTAAGATAGATATTTCGGCAATGCTCGGAAAGAAAGAACTTCTTTGTGACATCGGGTCATTTACATATACGCTTAACGGTGAGGCGAAAGTCGCAGACCCCGAAGCTTATCCGGGCGCGATGCTTGTTTGCGACCTCGGTTACATCGACATGGACGGAAATTTCCAGTCTTTCGGCGGTGCGCCCTATGAGGGAACGGTTGAGATTGGTATAAGCCGCGGTGAGTTTTCTGAAATTGTAACAATTGAAATCGGTGATTTTTCCGATGTTATTGCGGATTTTGAAGACGAAAATCAAGCTGAAATTTTCACGGTTGAATCCGAAAACGTTGATATTAAACACAGTGAGGTCGGTTACAAATCAGACGGCGCACTTGAAATCGTTTACGACTATGCCGATGCAGAAGAACCACATACAACCGAACTCAAATTAAAAACGCCCGTACATATCGCGGCAGATGTCGAGAGCATAAAGCTTTGGGTTGGCGGTGATGCACCCGAAACACTGTCTGCGGTTGTCGTTGACGCTGACGGAAACGCTCACACGCTCGATTATACCGTTACAAAGGACTATACTGTGCCGCTTGGCTGGCGAGAGCTGACCGCCGTGATTCCCGAGGAGCTTAAAGCTGGCAGTCTGAAGCTTGATACGCTTCTTTCGTTTGGCGAATCCGGTACATCAGAGGGAACGCTGCTTATTGACGGAGCGATAGTATATTACGGCAGTGCAGAGCCGTCGCCGATATCGGGACTTGACGAACACTGGGCAAAGGACAGCATACTGACGCTCTATGAGATTTATGCGCTTGAGGATTCCGACTGCGAAGAAACGGACGGAACTCTCACATACAGTCCCGATTTAAAGCTGACTCGCGGTGAATTTGCAAAGATACTGGCGCGCAGACTCGGAATTGACGTGACGCCTCACATAAGCGAGGGAATCATGTGTGAGGAGGACACTCCCGAGGACAAGCTGCCGTACATCCGTGCCGTTATCGCCGCCGGCTTTATGAACGGGCGCGCGACACTTGAAGACGGCACTGTAATCTTCGATGCAAACGCGACTATAACCCGTCAGGAGGTTTGCAAGGTGCTCGGCGTGATACTTCCCGAAGCCGAGTCATCCGAAATAGCCTTTGTGGACAGTGCATCCATTGCCGAATGGGCGCTTGACGGCGTTACAAAATGTATCGGCGCAGGCATTATCAAGGGCTTCACGGACGGCACTGTGAGACCCGGAGCAGAGATTTCCCGTGCTGAATTTGCAGTAATGCTCGGGAGAATAAAATAAATAAAAAATGAACTGTCTGTAATTGATATAATCCCCTTAGAGTATACACTCGAAAAAACAAAAAAGTTTTCGAGAAT
>CAYSFT010000094.1:0-3250 GCA_964430755.1 uncultured Lachnospiraceae bacterium
CGTTCTTCTTGCTCGTCAGGTTGGCGTTCCCGCAATCGTTGTATTCATGAACAAGTGCGACATCGTTGACGATGCTGAGCTTCTCGACCTCGTTGACATGGAAATCCGTGACCTCCTCAGCGAGTACGACTTCCCGGGCGATGATACTCCTATCATCCGCGGTTCTGCTCGTGAGGCACTTCTCTCCACCTCCACCGATATCAACGCTCCTGAGTATGCACCTGTTGTTGAGCTCATGAAGACTGTTGACGAGTACATTCCTACTCCCGCTCGTAACGACGATATGCCCTTCCTTATGCCTGTCGAGGACGTATTCTCCATCTCCGGTCGTGGTACTGTTGCTACCGGTAGAGTTGAGCGTGGCGTAATCAAGCTCAATGAGGAAGTTGAAATCATCGGTCTTACCGAAGAGAGAAAGAAGACTGTTGTTACCGGTATCGAAATGTTCCATAAGCTTATGGACAGCGCTGAAGCAGGCGATAACATCGGTGCTCTTCTCCGTGGTATCCAGAAGAACGAGATCGAGCGCGGTCAGGTTCTCTGTAAGCCCGGTTCCGTTAACCCCCACACTAAGTTCGTAGCTCAGGTTTACGTTCTTACTGAAAAAGAGGGTGGACGTCAGAAGCCCTTCTTCTCCGGTTACAGACCTCAGTTCTACTTCAGAACTACCGACGTTACCGGTATCATCAACCTTCCCGAGGGCGTTGAAATGTGCCGCCCCGGCGATAACGTTGATATGACCGTTGAACTTATCACTCCTATCGCTATCGAGCAGGGTCTCCGTCTCGCTATCCGTGAGGGTGGTAGAACCGTTGGTTCGGGTGTCGTTGCATCCATTATCGAATAATTTTAGCTTATGCTAAGTGTCAGGGGATCGTGCAAGCGGTCCCTTGATTTATATTATCTTCGGGGCATGGTGAAATTCCATACCGGCGGTATAGTCCGCGAACTGCCAAGGCAGCCGAGCAGGTGTGATTCCTGCACCGACGGTAAAGTCCGGATGAGAGAAGATGAACCTTTGTGTGTCCTCCGCCCCGCTTCGGAGGATTTTTGTCTTCTCCTTAATGAAAGGAGAATTATTATGTCAAATCAAATGAAAAATCTTTTTACCCTGCGTAATATGACCAAAATAGCAATACTTTCCGCAATTTCAGCGGTAATTATGCTGTTTGAGTTTCCGCTTCCGTTCGCACCTTCATTTTATGAACTCGATTTATCCGAATCAGTTATACTGATGGGCGGCTTCGCAATGGGACCGCTTGCCGCAGTTATAATGGAGCTGCTCAAAAATCTGATTAATTTTTTCTTTAACGGCACCATCACTTTCGGCGTCGGCGAGCTTGCGAATTTCGTTATCGGTTGTGCACTTACAGTTCCTGCTGCCTTGATTTATAAGCATAAAAAATCGCTTAAAGGAGCACTTTTAGGACTTGCCGCAGGCGTTCTCTCGCTTGTGATAATAGGCTGCTTCGTCAACTATTTTATTATGATACCGGCATATGTCAAACTCGCGAACTTCCCTATGGAAGCTATACTTTCGATGAGCAAGGAAGCCAATTCTCTTGTAAACTCACTTGAAACCCTGATAATATTCGCAGTCGTTCCCTTTAATTTTATAAAAGGAGTTGTCTGCGCTTTGATAAATTTGCTTCTCTATAAGAGACTTTCAAAAATTTTACACATTTAAAATGGAGGTTGCCCGTGTCACCTTTACTTAAATATCTATCTGTACTTTTTGTATCAATGGTACCCCTAATTGAGCTCCGCGGTGCTGTACCGATCGGAACAGGGATGGGACTCCCCTGGCACTGGACACTTATTGTATCAATAATTGGCAACTGCCTGCCTATACCAATAATACTGCTGTTCGTTAAGGCTGTGCTCAAATGGATGCGCGGCTGTAAGATAGAGCTTTTCAACAAGGTTTCAAATTGGCTCTATGAAAAGGCAGACAAGAATCGTCCGAAAATCGACAAATACGGCGCATGGGGACTTTTTGTGTTCGTTGCAATACCTCTGCCCGGAACAGGCGCTTGGACAGGTGCACTTGTCGCTTCACTTTTTGATATGAATAAGTGGAAAGCAACTATTTCAATATTCGGCGGTGTTATCGGAGCTGGCGTTATAATGACTATCGTTTCGCAGTTTGGTGCACAAATAGTGAATTTTTTCGCACAACTGTTCTGATACCACTTGACAAACGCGCCCGTGTGTGATACAATATATCTGTAAAAATAATATCTTATCAAGAGTGGCGGAGGGACCGGCCCTGTGAAACCCGGCAACCTGCGGTGTTATACCGAAAGGTGCTAAATCCGAGGAGATGAGACGATCATACGCCTTTATGCCCTCGGGATTCCGGGGGCTTTTCGTTTCCGCTAAAAATTATAATGGAGGATTTTAAAAATGGCAAGACATCTCTTTACTTCCGAGTCCGTTACTGAAGGACATCCCGATAAAATCTGCGACCAGATCTCTGACGCAGTACTTGACGCTCTGCTTGAGCAGGACCCCATGTCCCGTGTTGCTTGCGAAACCACAACCACAACCGGTATCGTTATGCTGATGGGCGAGATTACCACCAAGGCTGTTGTCGATTTCCAGAAAATCGTTCGTGAAACCGTTCGCGAGATTGGTTACGACGATGACGCAAAGGGCTTCAACTGTGACACCTGTGCGGTTCTCAATCAGATTCACGGTCAGTCGCCCGACATCGCGCTCGGCGTTGACAAGTCTCTCGAGGCTAAAGCAGGCGAAATTGCAGATGAGTTTGACACCGGTGCAGGCGACCAGGGACTTATGTTCGGTTACGCTTGCGACGAAACTCCCGAGCTCATGCCGCTTCCTATCTCCCTTGCACACAAGCTCGCTCTCCGTCTGACCGAGGTTCGCAAGAACGGTACACTTCCCTATCTCCGCGCTGACGGTAAGTCGCAGGTTACTGTTGAATACGAAAACGATAAGCCAGTACGCGTTGACGCTGTCGTAATTTCCTCACAGCACAGTGCAGATGTTGAGCTTGAGCAGATCAGAGCTGACGTTATCGCTAACGTAATCAAGCCGATCATCCCGGCAGAGCTTATTGATGACAACACCAAGATCTACGTAAATCCCACCGGACGTTTCGTTGTCGGCGGCCCCCACGGTGACTCCGGTCTTACCGGACGTAAGATCATCGTTGATACATACGGCGGTTACTCCCGTCACGGCGGCGGTGCATTCTCCGGCAAGGACCCGACAAAGGTTGACC
>CAYSFT010000095.1:0-2532 GCA_964430755.1 uncultured Lachnospiraceae bacterium
GCTCGCTCCGGCTCCTCCGCCTCCGCTCGCTTTCCCAACGACCATTCACCGGTAACCGCTTCTGCCGCCACATCTTTGGCGTTCGCTGCACAGAGTTACCAAAAGCCTTCTCCAGTGGGAGAAGGGGGACCGCGTCAGCGGTGGATGAGGTGCTCGCCTCTTTTGGGGGAGAGCTACAAAAGATTGCTTCCAAGCTTTACGGATGAAATCACCCCTCAAACAATAAACCCTGTAAAAACGTTTCCGTCAAAGCCGTTAAGCTTGACCGTCTTAACCTCGTTGTGAAGATCGTCATTTGTAATAACGGCAACCTCTAAAAATTCGGGCGTATGTCCAATAGCCCTGCCGTCCTTGCAAAGCTCAAATAAAACTTCCTTCTGTTTGCCGATATAACCCTCTGCCGCCGCATAAACACATTCGCGCTGTGCGGCATCAAGGCGTCCGAGGCGCGCTGACTTAACGTCATCCGGCACCTGGTTGTCCATCTCGGCAGCAACTGTACCGGCGCGCTTCGAATACGGAAAAATATGAAGATGCGTAAATCCGACTCTGCGAACAAACGCCACAGTCTCCTTAAAATCGGCATCCGTTTCGCCGGGGAAGCCGACAATAAAGTCAGCCGCAAATGTGACCGTCGGAAGCTTTTCGCGAATGTACGCGATATATTCTTCAACCATCGCCACGTTGTATTTGCGTTTCATGCCATTCAGCACACTGTCACACGCCGCCTGCATTGAGATGTGAAAATGCGGTGCGAAATGTTCGAGCTTTGCAATTCTGTCGATAAACTCGGGCTTCAGTATCGACGGATCAAGCGAGCCGAGTTTGATTCGCTCAAGTCCCTTGATTTTATCAACCTCCGAGAGAAGATCAATGAGACGGTAACCGTCGTCGAAATCCTTGCCGTAGGAGGCTGTTTCAATACCAGTCAGAACCACCTCGCGGTAACCGCTCTTGACAAGTCCGCGAACCTCATCTATAACATCCTCCGGCAGCTTTGAGCGAACCTTGCCGCGTGCAAAGGGAACGACACAGTATGTACAGTGGTTGTCACAGCCGTCCTCGATCTTGACATATGCTCGTGTACGCTCGGACGAGTGAACGGTCATCGGCTCAAACGGGGCCCTCATGATGTCGTCAACCATAATAGCCGCCGCGTGATTTTTTTCGCCCGATGCAATAAGGCCGAGCGCCGCATCAACGAGTCTTGTTTTGCTTGAATTGCCGCAAATGAAGTCAACGCCGTCAATGCCTGCCGCTTTGCCTGCATTAAGCTGTGCGTAACAGCCGGTGACGAGGACATACGCCTCGGGATTGTGACGTGCCGCCCGGCGTATCATCTGACGCGTTTTGCGGTCACTTTCAGCCGTAACCGTGCAGGAATTGATTATATAAACGCCGCATTTCTCGGAAAATTTACCGATCGTGAAGCCATGCTTCTCAAATTCTTCGGCGATTGCCGTGCTTTCGTATTGGTTAACCTTACAGCCGAGCGTCATAATACCGACTCGGCGGGAAATTTTGCTGTCTATTTTAAACACCTCGGGATCTAAGAAAAATTGCGCTGATACTACAAATATACAGTATCATATATATTGTAACATTTTTTAAGATTTTAGTAAATATCCAATATGCCGAAGTTTATGTCAAACTTTCTAAGGATAGTGATAATTTTGAACAACTTACACAAAATTGCCGTCCGCTTTTGGTGATACTATCAAAAGCAAAAAGCGTCAGCGACTTCTCCACGTGGACGGCGCAAGCAGCATTATCATCGGGAATATTTCAAGTCTGCCGGCAAGCATATCAAACGATAAAAGCAGCTTTGTGAAGGAAGTTAACGATGCGAAATTTCCTGCAGGGCCAACCTCACCAAGTCCCGGGCCGATATTATTGATAGCCGCCGCAACTGCAGTAAATCCGGTCACAAGGTCACATTCTTCGGCAACCGTCAGAGCGAAAAACGAAATAACGAACAGCATCAGATAAACGATTATAAACGCCGTCGCGCTTCGTATAACCTCCTTTTCGGCAGGCTTGCCCTCTATTTTTATCGCAACAACCGCGCGCGGATGAAGCATATACTTTATCTCACGAAGTCCCGTCTTAACGAGCAGAATTATACGGCTGACCTTGATACCGCCGCCGGTTGAGCCTGCACAAGCACCGCAGAACATGAGCAAAACAAGTATCGCCTGCGACAAAATCGGCCATGTGCCATAGTCTGCAGTTGAAAAGCCCGTGGTCGTTATTATTGATGTCACCTGGAAAAAGGCATACCGTATCGACTCTCCGACAGAGCCGTAAATGCGGAATATATCAAGGGCGATAAGCGCGGTTGAGCCTATAATTATACCGATATACCAGCGCAGCTCCTCGCTCCTCAGTGCTTGCAGTCCGCGTCCGATAATGATGAAATAATATAGATTGAAGTTAATTCCGAAAAGCAGCATGAATATGCCGATGACATAGTCAATATGGCGCTGTTGACAAATTCGGAAAACTGTCACACCGAGTTCATAGTCGTATGGT
>CAYSFT010000096.1:0-2106 GCA_964430755.1 uncultured Lachnospiraceae bacterium
ATCCATGCAACGAGGTCAAATTTGAAAATACCGATGCTGCCCCAGTTGAGTCCGCCGATAATTGCTAAAATAAGCGCGATCTTGTCAATCATAACAATCGCTCCTTTCATGTAAATGAGGTACGTTCTAATTTTGTCCCGATGGGCGGTGTTATATACACTTCTTCATATCTAAATTTTTATTTTTACGGTAATTTTTGCGACAAAATTTGCATTTGTTACGGTGTATAATAATGTTGTGCAAAAACTTAAAGGGGGGGTGAAAATACGGCTGTTGTTTATGCCGATTCACTGCTTGTTGTCAATTTTTCAATGGATTTTTTAGCGTTATATATCTGTGCGAAGCTGTTACATATTAACTTGAAGCCGTTGAGACTCGCCGCGGCGGCAGTGATCGGTGCACTTTGGGCGCTTACTGTAGTTTTGCTTGATGTTTTTATCGTTACATTTATTATTCAGCTTGTTTTGATTGCCTTAAGCGGACTATGCGCTGTTGTTATGGTGAGGACGGCTTACAAGGTGCACGGAGCCGCCATGATTCGCGCGGTGGTGACATATGTCGCGGTGAATGTCGGACTTGGCGGTGTCATGACCGCACTGTATAATTTTATAGGAAGAATTGCTGACGCGTTTGGGATTTCTTCGGTCAGTACGTCGCCTGATGTGTCGCCGATTATGTTTTGTGCTGCTGCGGCGATAAGCGGCTTTGTAAGCTTGTTATACGGTAAGTTTCGCGCGAAAACAGCCGCACGCCGCAAGGTTTCGGTAACGATGACGGCATTCGGAAAAGAGACATCGTTTGAGGCATTATGTGACAGCGGAAATTTACTTCGCGAACCGTTCGGCGGTAAACCGGTGATAATAGTGTCCTCGGAAAAGCTTGCGGGCATACTCCCTGATGAGGTTTTAGGGACAGCACGGTCGCCTGAGGCTATGGTATCGTTGTCGCCTGAATATTCGCATAAATTGCGTCTTGTTCCGGCAGGGAGCGTTACCGGCGGCGGTATGCTTGTTAGTTTCATTCCCGAGCGAATTGCGGTTGACGGACGCGAAATAGATGCAGTGGTGGCAATTGATACTTATACGACGGATTACGACGGATGCGGTGGGATTGTCCCACAGATATTACTTGAAACATAGAAAGGGGAGAGAACTATAAAAATTTCAGATTTGCTTGACGCTATTTATAAAAAAATCGCTCGAGGTTTTGGAAATATTATTTCACGGATATCGTCATATCGTTACAAAAAGCGGATAGGGAAGGGAATATATTACATAAACGGAGCCGCGACACTTCCGCCACCGTTAACACCCGAGGAAGAAAACGAGGCGATAGACGGTCTTGATTCGTCTGATACGGAAATTTGTAAATATTCGCGACATCTGCTTATCGAGCATAATCTTCGGCTGGTTGTTTACATTGCGAAGAAGTTTGAGAATACCGGCGCAGGACTTGAGGATCTCATTTCGATAGGTACAATAGGACTCATCAAGGCGGTCAACACGTTCAGGACGGACAAGAACATCAAGCTTGCGACATATGCGTCAAGATGTATTGAAAACGAGATACTTATGTACATACGCAAGTGCTCGGGCCATCACGATATTTCGATAGACGAGCCGCTCAGCGTTGACTGGGATGGTAACGAGCTGTTATTGTCGGATGTACTTGGCAGTGACGAGGATGACGTATCGAGAGGAATTGAGGCGATAGAGGAGAAGAAAACGATCAGGGATGCGATAGGTCAGCTTGATGAGCGCGAGCAGGTGATAATCAATTTGCGGTACGGTCTAAACGGAGGACGGGAGTTGACGCAAAAGGAAGTTGCGGACATGATGGGGATATCGCAGTCATATATTTCTCGGCTTGAGAAGAAGATTCTTGCGCGTTTGGGAGAGGATTTGAGGAGTAAGGTATAGATTATGGCACGCTGTGAAAATGGGATAAAACATTGTTTTCCCACAGCGTGCTAAATTTATGCTTTCATGCATAAAAAATTGTAAAAACCCCTTGACAAATGATTTTCATTGTGATATAATAATATGCGTTGGATATCTGGGTGTGGCGCAGTTGGTAGCGCGCTACCTTGGGGTGGTAGAGGCCGCA
>CAYSFT010000097.1:0-1676 GCA_964430755.1 uncultured Lachnospiraceae bacterium
AGTTCGGCGAATCGAGCTATAATTACTTCCATTGATAGTGTAACATTTCCGGCTATTAACCGATAGAAATGTACCGCAGTATAACAAAATAACAGCTTGACGAAACACCTGTCTTGTGGTATAATATAAACCAAGAGGCAGGTGCTTTTAATATAAAATAAAGGTGGGAAGATGGGTGGCTAAAAAATCTGATTACAGGCGTGAAAATTTTATACAGCAATATGAACAGCATACAGGTGTTGAGCCGGAGCCTTGGAAAAAATACAGTCGGCTTGCAATCGAGCTTATTATGATACTTTCAGTAGTATTGATGATATTCTTTCCCGTTAAAGGCAACCAATACCGTATGTATTCAACTAAGGGTACATATTATCTTCATTCGAAGGTTGTCGAGGTCGTGAGCGAGGAGCTTGAAGAAAGTATGCTCGGCACAGGACAGCTTTTGGGCGTACAGACTCTTAAGGTAAGAGTTTCAGACGGTGAAGAAATTGAAATTAAAAATTATCTGACTGATACGCACAACGTGCTTGCGAAAAAAGGACAGTATGTTATTGTTTGTAAGGATGCGCCGGAGGGCGTTGAACCTTATTACACGGTGTATAACTATGACCGTGTGCCGGTTCTTATTGCGCTCGTGGTCGTTTTTGTCGGATTTCTTGTTGGCGTTGGCAAGCGCAAAGGCTTTGATGCGTTTCTTGCGATACTGTTTTCGCTTATGTTCATTCTCCGAGTTGCCCTGCCGCTTATTTACAGCGGATCCTCTCCTGTTGCTATCGGACTTGTAACTGTTTTGCTTTCCACAACGGTTACGATACTGTTGATGCACGGTTTCACCAAGCAATCGCTTCTCGGAATAGGTACGACGCTTATAGGCGAGCTTGCGGCGTGTATTTTGTTCGCGATCTTTGCAAGTCTCCTGCATCTCACCGGATTCCAGACCGATGATGCCGAGGGATTACTTTTGATCGCTCAGAGAACGGGGTTAGATATTAAAACTCTGCTTATTGCAGGCATGATGATTTCCTCGCTCGGAGCAGTAATGGACGTTGCAGTTTCAATTCTTTCGTCACTGCGCGAGGTTTCCATCGCAGGTCAGAATATGTCACGGCAGGCACTTTTCACGAGTGGCATCAATATCGGAAAAGACCTGATCGGAACGATGAGCAACACGCTGATATTTGCGTTTACGGGCGGAGCAATTACGACGATGCTTGTGTTCTATTCTTATAATGTTCAGTTTAATCAGCTTATAAATTCGGATTATTTAGCGCTTGAGCTTGCCCAAGGACTTTGCAGTACGTCGGCAGTTATTCTGACCGTGCCTGCCGCATCATTTATGGGCGCGATGTTCTTTGGCGCTTCCGGAATACAAAAAAGGGCTGCAAAGCAAAGCACCCCTAAAAAGAAAAAATGAGGTAAGGTGTATGAAAACTCCAAAACCGGGTGTTTACCGTCATTACAAGGGGAATCGTTACCGTCTTATAGCGATTGCAAAGCACAGTGAAACGCTTGAAGATATGGTTGTTTACAGGGCTCTTTACGGTGAGGGCGGATATTGGGTACGACCGCTTTCTATGTGGAGTGAGACGGTGAGCGTTAACGGCAAAGACGTCGCCAGATTTGAATATATCGGTGATACAGAAGAATAAAAGTAAAGCGGGATTGTCAATGATTGA
>CAYSFT010000098.1:0-1673 GCA_964430755.1 uncultured Lachnospiraceae bacterium
TACACGGCAAAGCTCTGTTTTACCAACGCCCGTAGGACCGAGAAAAATGAATGAGCCGATCGGACGGCTCGGATCCTTGAGCCCCACACGTCCGCGTTGTATCGCCCTTGCAACAGCCTCTGCCGCCGCATCCTGACCGATGACACGTTCCTTTAATATATCTGCAAGATGAGTCAACCGTTCGCTTTCTTCCTCGGCAAGGCGACGTACCGGAATACCCGTCCATGCGCTGACGATATCGGCAACATCATTTTCACCAATCGACAATTCCGCTCCGACACGGGATGCGTGCCATTTCGCTTTTTTCTCCTCGCAGTCCGCAAGCAGTGCTTTTTCTTTATCGCGTATCGCGGCGGCTTTTTCAAAATCCTGAGCTTTGATGGCTTCTTCCTTATCGGCTCGAAGCGATTTTATTTCTTCTTCGGTTGCTTTAAGGTCAATCGGAGAAGTGAAGCTCGTTATACGCACACGTGATGCGGCTTCGTCGATTAAGTCAATTGCTTTATCGGGAAGGTATCTGTCTCCGATATAACGAACTGACAGCGCGACTGCCGCGTGAATTGCATCATCGGTTATTTTGACCTTGTGGTGGGATTCATAGCGGTCACGCAAACCGAAAAGTATCTGAACGGCTTCCTCGGGAGTTGCCTCGCCGACTGTAACCGAGCCGAAACGGCGTTCAAGTGCCGCATCCTTTTCGATGTACTTACGATATTCCGAAAGAGTCGTTGCGCCGATAAGCTGCATTTCACCTCGCGCCAGTGCCGGCTTCAGTATATTCGCCGCGTCAACTGCACCCTCTGCCGCACCTGCACCGATAAGCGTGTGTATCTCGTCAATAAAAAGTATAACAGACGGACTTTTTTGGGCCTCCGCCATGACTGCTTTCATGCGCTCCTCAAATTCGCCGCGGTATTTTGCGCCTGCCACCATAGAGGCAAGGTCAAGCGTTACAATAATCTTATCAGTCAGCGTTTCCGGAACGGCACCGTCAACTATCCGCTTGGCAAGTCCTTCAACGACGGCTGTTTTTCCGACACCCGGCTCACCTATAAGGCAAGGATTGTTTTTGGTGCGGCGCGAGAGAATTTGTATTACGCGTTCGGTTTCACGCTCACGTCCAATTATCGGATCAAGCTTGTTTTCGCGTGCAAGAGCCGTCAGGTCACGTCCGTACTGCGCAAGCGTCGGTGCATCGCGCAGGGAATTAATTTTTTTGTTTTTTCCGTCTTTTATATCATCGTCACTGAGCTCGCCGAAAAAGTTTGCAATGTCTGCGCTTATATCCTTTGACGAAACCCCGAGCGAGGTCAGTATTACCGAGCCAACGCAGTCCGGTTCGGCACAGAGCGCGAGAAGCAGGTGTTCCGTTCCGATGTAATTACCACCGAAGCGCATCGCCTGATATGCGCTCATTTCAATGATACGCTTGGTTCTCGGCGTGAGATCGTTCGGCGTGATACGTGTGCGCTCTCCGATGCCTATGCGCTCTGTGATTGCTTCTTTAACGCTCTCAAAGGTTACGCCGCGCGAGTCAAGCAGCTTCGCCGCAACACTGTCACTTTCACTTGTTAGAGCAAGCAGAAGATGCTCGCTTCCTATATACGTGTGACCGAGCTCGGAGGCGAGATAAAGGGATTTATTTAATACGTTCGTTGCTTTCGCGGTGAATT